>JAQGPI010000190.1 GCA_028293175.1 Verrucomicrobiaceae bacterium
GGTGCCTGACAGGTGTTGCCTGTGCAAACATAGGCGGCGGGAGCGCCGTTGACGGGCTTCATGCCGGGGATGGCTTCGTTGTGCCGGGCGTGATAGGCCTGGGCCTCGCCGCCATCCGCGTGCAGGACGAGGGAGTACGGAAGGAAGGGCTCGCGGGCGGAGCGCAGGAGGGCCGTGAATTCGGGTGATTCACGGTCGCCAGCAAGGACGATTTGTTGCTTGGGCCGGTCGGCAAAATCCAGTGCCATCACCATCATCGGCACAGCGGAAGCGGTTTGCGCGAGGGTCTGATGGAATAGCTTGAGGACAGCCTGGGCGCTTTCTTGATACGACGTATTAGAAGTCAGCGCTGCGAGCCGCGCAAGGTTCAGCGCCGCGATGGAATTGGGCGAAGGCTCAGCCCCATCGTAGTCTTCCTTGATGCGCATGATGCTGTCCGGCATGTCGGTATGCACGCTGAAATAACCGGCGTGCTCCTTGTCCCAGTAGCTAGCATCCATTTCGGCCTGCAGTTCTTCGGCCCACTTAAGCCAGCGGATGTCGAGGGTGGCCTGATGCAGCTCAATGAGACCGTGAATCAGGCAGCCGTAGTCGATGGGAAAAGCAGGAACCTTGGCCTCTCCCTCGCGCCAGCTACGGCGCAGGCCCTTGCCGGGTTCCTTGCACAAATGATCGTGAATGAACTGCGCCGCGCGCTCCGCCAGGGTGATGAAGACGGGCTCGTTTAAGACAGCCCCGGCTTTGGCGATGCCAGCGATCATGAGGCCGTTCCAGGCAGTGATCACCTTGTCATCCAAATGCGGGCGCGGACGTTTGGAGCGCGCTTCAAATAGCAGTTCGCGGCCTTTTTTGAGGATATCGTCCACCTCTTCGGTGGAGATCTTGAAGAACTCAGCGGTCTTCTTGGCGGTGAAGGCGCGGAACAAGGTATTGAGGCCCCTCAGCTCGCCCTGCGGGTCGCTTTCAGGCCGGGCGTTGCCATCCTTCCGTGCGCCATAAGCATAGCGGAAAATACTGCCTTCACGCGCACCAAGAAGCTGGTCAATCTCGCTGGCTTTCCAAACGTAGAAAGCGCCCTCCGTCTTGTGTTCGGCCCCGGCGGCAGCAAGGCTGTCGGCGTCCTCGGCAGAGAAGAAAGCACCCTCGGAATTCGTCAAATCGCGCTGCACATAAGCTATGGTCTGGCGGGCAATCTGGGCGTAAAAATCTGTGCCACTGCGCTGGTAGCCCTCGACATAGGCGGTGATGAGCTGCGCCTGATCATAGAGCATCTTTTCGTAGTGCGGGATATGCCAGTAGCCATCTACGGAGTAGCGGTGGAAGCCGCCGCCCAGATGATCACGGAGGCCGCCATTGGCCATGGCGCGAAGCGTGCGCAATGCCATTTCCTGCGCCCATGAGGCCTGGCTCTCATCACTGCTGGCGAAGTGCCCGCTGAGGCGGAAGAGAAGATCGAGCGCGGCAGGCCGAGGAAACTTCGGTGCGCTGCTGAAGCCGCCCTCGTGATAATCGAAGCTACCGCTGAGATCGTTGTAGGCCTTGTCGAGCACAGCGGTGAGATCCGCCTCGCCCTTCTCATTGAGTTCGCTCTCGATGTGCCCTTGCAGCTTCTCGATGGACTGGCGCGCGCGGTCCATCACGCCCTCGCGGTCTTCCTTCCAAATCCTGTCGATTTCCTTGAGAAGATCCGGCCAGCCTATGCGGTTCTTGGTGGTCGGCGGGTAATAGGTACCGCCGTAGAAGGGCTTCAGCTCCGTGGTGAGGAAGACATTCATCGGCCATCCGCCATGGCCTGTCGCCGCCTGCACGTAGGTCATGTAGATGAGGTCCACGTCAGGGCGCTCTTCGCGGTCCACCTTGATGCAGACAAAATTCTCGTTCATGTGAGCCGCAATCTCTTCGTTTTCGAAGGACTCGTGCTCCATTACATGACACCAGTGGCAGGTGGAGTAGCCAGAGGAAACCAGGATCGGCTTGTCTTCCGCACGGGCCTTGGCAAACGCCTCCTCGCCCCACGGCAGCCAGTTCACCGGATTGTGCGCATGCTGCAGCAGGTAGGGCGACTTTTCGTGGATGAGGGCGTTGGTATGCTTGGGCGGGGTGGCGTCACTCATGGTAAAAACGATACGTGCTGTCCTTCACGCCTTGGACGCAAATCGTCAACCCCGCGCCGCAGGTCACCTCTGGCTAATTTCCTGAAGATCGCTCGGGAAAACCTTGGGAAACTGGTGGTGAAGGGCGGCATAGGCGGATGCCATCCGTTCATTGTCAGCGGCGCTGGCAATCTTCGGGTGCGGGCGCCAGCAGATGGGCACAAGATCCTGGGTCCAAGGCCTGCCTGCGGCCAGTTCATGCACCCTGAGCACCTCATTGAGGGAAGCGGTGGAAACGAGGTAAGATAGGCGGCCTTCGGCAAAAGCACGCGGATGGCGTTGCGGAGCCTCCTTCAAGGCACGGGCGATTTCAGCGGCTTTCGGCACGCGACTGAGACGCACTCCGGTGTCTTCACTTATGTAAGCGAGCGGGCCCACATGCGCATTTTCACACATGGCCAAGGGCGAGCCCGCCATCAATGCCTCCGCCGCCGCCACGCAGCAGCCTTCCCAGAGGCTCAGGATCACTCCCACCTTCGCACGGCACTGAAGGGCGGAGACCTGCTCAATGGGCAGACGCTCCAGGAACTCGATCTCCTGCGGCGCGCCCATCAGGCGCTGGAGCCTGCGGATATCATCCAGCGTGCGGCCAGTATCCGGCTGGCCAATGCAAACCACGCGCAAGCTTGCGGGCAGATCCCGCAAGGCGTTGAAGAGCGCCCAATGCCGCTTGAATGGCGCCCAGTTGGACACCATGAGCAGGTCGATGTCCCGTTCGGCAAAGGGCTTCTGGGGGAAAAACTCGGGGTTCAACCAGTCGCACGGCATCGTTTCCAGCACCTTCAAGCGCGGATGGAATGCCTCGATTTTCGCGCGCTCCCTCAGATTGCAAGGCTGGACCCAAAAGGTCACGCCTGGAGCAATAATCAGCGCCTGGGCCAGCACATGGTAATCGGTGGGTGACCAGCTCGTGGAGAAGACGATATTGTAGGCTTGGCACAGGGCACGAAAAGCCTCGGGATCTGCCAGCATGAGCAGCCAGTTGTATTCGAAAGTGCTCAGCAGCACGCCCTTCTCGCCATCCGGCCGCGGAGCCTTCGGCATGGCGGTGCGGTCAACACTCGGATGGATCTCCTGCCAGCGATGATAGACCGCCGCATTGGGGGTCTTTCGCCAGTCCAGTTCCCGCTCGCCCCGCGTCTGGCAGGTTAGGTTCACCGCGCAGGCGATGGATTCCCAAAGAAAGGCATGCTCGGCCACCACATAGGCCCGACAAAGCCAGCACAGCCGTACCGCCGGATTGAGGCTGAGCAGCCCGCGAATTGTGAGTAGAATGGCGTTCACACTGCGCAGCACGCGACTGTACCTCACCCCTTCTTGAAGACGTGTTTTGGTGAGCAGTAGGAGGCGCTGAATCATCCGTTGAGTTGGCGGCGGAACGAAAGGGCGTCAAGCTGCGGCCTCACCAAATAGTGATTGTGCCTCTGGAAAAGCTAGGCCAAACACAAGCCGCCGAACCTCCCCCCGATTTTCCTCACTATCATGGGCTCCCCCTCCCTTGGAAAGACCTTCCTCTCCCCTGCCTGGCATGAACGCCTGCAAGCCGACCGTTATCCGATCAACGAGTTTGTGCGGCGGCTTGTCATGCCTCTTTTGAAACCTGGGATGCGCGTGCTGGATGCCGGCAGCGGACGCCTGAAAGAGCAGCATCTCCGCAACGAACTGCTGGCCACTGGCGCTAGTTTGGAAACGCTCGACTTCCTGCCCGGCGAGGGAGTGGACCACGTGGCTGATGTGGCCGATACCAAGCTGCCGGAGCAGAGCTACGACGCGATCCTTTGCATGCAAGTGCTGGAGCACGTGCCCAATCCCCAGGCTGTGTGCACCGAACTTTACCGCATGGCCAAACCCGGCGCGCACGTGATGGTAAGCGCCCCGCAGTCGGCATGGCTGCACAACCTTCCCTACCACTTCTTCCACTACACCAATATCGGCATGCGCAAGATGCTGGAGGAAGCAGGTTTCGAGGTGCTCTTGCTAGAGGCGCAGGGGGGCCACTTCACCACCCTCGCGGTGATGAACCATTACACCTGCCGCGTCCTCGAAGAAATCATAGAGCGCAAAGGCAACCCCGTGTGGTACAAGCCCATCCGTCTGGTCTTG
>JAQGPI010000211.1 GCA_028293175.1 Verrucomicrobiaceae bacterium
CCGACCGGGTACGCAGGCACTTGGAGAACCGCCTCTCGCAAGACGCGGGCGCCCTGGAGGACCTCGCGCAGTATTACAAGGAGACCGGCCAGGATGACGCGGAGCGCCGCGTGTATGAGCAAATCCAGCGCGTGCGCACCTGGGATGCCCGCAGCACCCTGCGCCTCGCCTTGAAATGCATCGCGGTGGCGGATGAGCCCGCCGCCATCAAGCAGTTGCGCGACCTGCTTTCACGCACCCAGTCGAAGAATACCTTGCGGGCCCTGCCGCCAGATCGATGGCCCTTCCCGCTCACCGATGAACGCAAGCCCGGTGGCGCGGCTTCGCTCAGCGATTTGATCGCCCTGCTGGATGAAGCGCGCGGCCTCGAGAAGGCTGAGCAGGAGCGCCTGCGCGCCTTTCTTGGCGTGCCGCGTGCCGAGCTTGCGGAGCTGCCGGACGATCCTTCGCTGGTGCGGTTGCGTGCGATTGAGGAGATGTCCAAAGTGCTCTGCCGCCAGGGCGAAACCAAGGCCTTGCGCGATTGGATTGTGGGCTGGACGAGTAATGAATCAGCGCCGCCGGTGGAGCGTCTATGGGCGTTGTTTTATGCTGGTGCGCATGAGCCGTTCCAAGTCCTGCTCACGCAGACCATCGGCCCTGCGGAGACCATTGAACTGCAATTCGTCCATGCCTGGCTGACGGTACGCGCGCAGGGCATGAAGGGCGCGCTTGAGTGGATGAAAACGCCGATCATTGGCGAGGAAAAGCAGCTTCAGCGCAAGCGCCTCCTGCAATGCGCCTGCGGCATGCTGGCGGACTGGGATCACTTCGCCTACATGCCTGCCGAGCTCGCTATCCTGGGCAATTCCAAGCTGCTCCAGCCCACCGCGCTGCTCGACATCGTGCGCCGCCTTCAGGACCGCCAACGCTATGAGGAAGCGATGACGCTGGTGGAAAGCCTGCGCAGTGTATCACCGGAGATGTGGCGTTATTACACTTTCGTGCTCGCCAGCTTTGCGCAGTCCGCAGAGCTATGGGATCGGCAGCGCAAGTACCTGCGCGAGGTGCTAAGCGAGAGCCCGCAGCCGGGCGCGTACAGCAGCGAGGGCGAGGACCCGTTTCTGCTCAGCGTCGTCGCATTGCAACGGCTCGCGCGCACCCCCCAGGAGCGCGATGAAATGCTCAAGGAGGCACTGGCAAAACTTAGCGCCGCACCGCCCTCGCCGCTCACCACCATGCGTCGCGCGGCGGTACAAGGATTAGCAGGTGCGGTGGAGCCAGCGGCACGCCGGATGAGCCAGTTCATCGGCGGCAGTTTCCTCAGTTCCCGCACCCTCGGCATGCCTTACGGCGGGCTGATGCCACAGGGCTCGGTGCGCATGGAGGAGGCGAACTTTCTGCGTACGTACTGGGAGGATTTGCGCATGGTCGGTGCCATCCTTGCGCAGCAAGGTTTGGGCAGTGTCGTCGGTTCGATGGAGGAGCAGCTTCAGCAGCAAATCGGCAGCGTGCAGCTCGGTCCCAAGACTAGCGATACCTTCAGTGGCTGGCGCACCACGCGTCTCGTCCGGCAGTTGCGCGAGGTGAATTTCCCCAACCGCGTGCGCCTCATTCGCGAGCACCTTGGCTCCGTGAACATGAAGGAAGAGGACGCCGTCGACACCCTCACCGAGCTGGGCCGTGAACTCGAAGTCAACGGCTTCATGCGCGAATGCGTGGACATCTACCGCCGCCTCCCCAGCCGCGCGCCGACTAACAATTTGTATGCCGAATACTTTATCCGCGTGTGCGAGCAGTCATGGGACCCGCAGCCGGGCCGCGAGTATGTGGAGAGCCTCTTCGGCAAGGACCCGCTCTACAAGCCCCAGGGCATCGGCGACGAGGTGCTGCGCGAGAAGCATGCGCGCTTCCTCGCCGTGCAATTTGAGCTGGACCGCCTGCGCCAGCTTGCCTGGGTACCCGAGGGCTTCACCAAGGTGAAGAAAGGCCGTATCGCCAACGAGGTACCCTACGCCCGCGAGCTGGCCCTGCTGCTGGAGCACATGGGCGACAAGGACGGCGCGCTGGCCGCCTGGGATCAGGCCCACTTCGCGCTCATCAATGGCACGGTTGACGATCCCTTCCCCGTGGATCCGGAGACCGTGCTGCATCGCGCCCGCCTGCTGGAAGGCAAGGGCGAGCACCCGAAGGCGCTTGATGTGTTGTCGCAACTGCCTGTTAAAGATGGGTTGGACGACATCCGCCTGCAGGCCTTGCAATTGCGCGCCCAGGTCGCTGCTGCAGCCGGTCGCTGGGATGATTTGCAAAACTTGATGAGCCTCGCGGTGGAGAAGCGTTCCGCCGAAACCGCGCTCGCCATCACCGAACAACTGCGTGCAGGGAACCGCAACACCGAGGCGCTGAATTTTCTCATCCAGGCCGAGCGGGCGATGAAGGGCGGGGAGGAACGCTTCGCCCTGCGGCTGGAGCAACTGCGGCTCCTGGCCCTCGATAAGGCCTGGAATCCGGTGACCGGCCACGCGCAGATCTCCGCACTCTTCCGCACCGGCGGGCGCAAGCGCGAGTCCTTACAGCGTCTGGTGGACTGGCTCGGCGTCCAGTCCCAGAGTACCACCAGCGAGGCATGGTTGAAGGTACTCAGCGCAGAAGCCCGCAGCAGCCATGATCCCGCGCTCGCCGCCCTCGCCCTCTCCGCCTTTGCCCTGCGGTTGCAAGATTCCAGCCTCCCCGCCGAATTCAAACAAGCGTGGACGCACATGGAAGAACGGGACCGCGTGTGCCTGGAGCTGGCCGCCGAGACGTTGCTCAAGGGAGGCCGCGTGCCATGGGCCATGCGGGCGTGCGAGGTGCTGCGCGCCACCCCTTCGGGCATGCAGCCACGGCTCCTGCCGCTGGTCGCCCGAGTGGCGGGTGCAATGAAGGACGAAACCCGCCTGCGCGAGCTCTATGCCGATGTGGTGCGCATGCCCTTTCCAGGCGGTACCAAGACCGTCCAATGGGCCGAGGCCTTCGAAGCCACCGGCCACGCCGACTGGTCCCGCGAGCTCTACGATCTGGCCAATCGGCAGATGGAGCGCACCCAAAAACCCAACGGGGAAATCCTGCAAGCCCACATCGCCTTCCTCATCCGCACCCACCAGCCCGAAGCCGCCGAACGCCTGCTCATGGCGCACTACTACGGCTTCATCCCGCAAACCGCTAAGCTCGTCGTCAGCCTCTACAAGGAATGGGGCCGTCTCGACCAACTCGACCGCGAACTGCCGAAGTACTACCTGCCGCAGGGCGTGGAAAAGGAAGTGCGATTTTTAGCGCGGGAGCCGTAACTTTTAGCCCGAGGATGTCCACCCGCTCCGAAACCGCCGCCCACCGTGCCCTGAAGCGTGCCGCCGTGCTCTGGGCCCAGGTGCAGGGCTTCAACCTCGTAGCCGAGGAGGTGCGCATCCCCCGCAGCAGCTACCGCGCCGATGTCGTCGCCTGCGAGACCACCCTCAAGGGCGGCCCCCGGGTGCTGCGCTCGGCCATCTTCGAATGCAAGCAGGCCCGCTCCGATTTGCTCAAGGACAGCCGCGCTATCCAGCACACCACCGAGCGCATCGCTGAGCTCATGGCGCGCAAGCACGAGCTCGACCGCTTGCTCGGCCTGCACTACCCCAGCCTGCGCCGCAGCGATGAACTCTTCGCCGAATTCGTCGTGCCCGTGGAGGCCGATAAATTGGGCCACGAAGGCTACGCCGCCATCGTCCGCGAGCTCGACCGCCTGCAACGCCGCTTGTACGGCAAGACCAAGTTCGACCGGCTACGCACCTACAAGAATGCCGACCTGCATTACATCGTCATTGGCCCCGGCATCTTGCGCGCCCACGAAGCCCCCGCCGGCTGGGGCCTCCTGGAATGGGACGGCCTCACGATGGAGCCCCAGTACCCTGAGGTGCCCCGGCTCACCCTCACCACCCAGCCCACCTTCTGCCAGACCCTTGAGGCCTGCCGCACCGAACTCCTCATCGGCATTGCCCGGACTGCCACGAGGGCCCTCAACAAGCACCACCAGCTCTCTAGTGAAGCCATGTTCGAGCGGCGGAAGGGGTGACTCGCAGCCGTGTCCCGAGTAACTAGTTGCGCCGCAACTAGCACCGGACAAAGAACCGAGTTGTTGCGCCTGGGCTATCCACGAAACCAGGATGGATGCTCCAGCTTTAAGCCGTCCCACCCACTTTTGCTTCCGCCTCTGCGATCTCCCGCTGCCTGGAAAACGACTTCATTGCCAGCCAGCCCGCGAGCAGACTCAGCAAAGCGCTAAAGAAGAAGGCTGCGCCGGGGACCTTGGTCTTGGTGGTGAGGAAGTGCTGAAACAACCCCGTGGCCACCAGCGGACCCACGACTCCCGCCACGCTTTGCAGGCTAGTGAGAGAGCCTTGCACGGAGCCTTGCTCATCCGGGTTTACCGTCCTTGAAATCATTGCCTGCACGGCTGGTACAGTGATACCGCCGAGCGAGCCTACGATGATCAGCGGATAGACCATCCAGCCTTTGGTCGCGAGCCCGTAGCCGACAAAAGCGCAGGTGGAGGCTGCGACGCCAAGAACTACCGCCTTATGCTCTCCGATACGTGGTACGATTTTCCGAGTGAGCCCGCCCTGGACCGCTGCTGCGCAGAAGCCCACTTCCGCCAGCGAAAGGCCGGTCGCCGCCGCATCCCACTGATAGCGTTCAGAGCCGTACAAGGCCCAGGTGCTGGGATAGACTTGCTGCGCCATGGACAACAGGAAATAGGTGCTGGCGAGCCCAAGCAGCATGGGATGGCGTTTCAAATTGAGCAGGGCAGCGGCGGGATTCGATTTCGCCCAGCTAAACTTGCCACGCGTGGCATCCGTCACCGATTCAGGCAGGACAAACACGCCGTACAGCCAGTTCACCAGCGTGAGGGTGCCGGCCACATAGAAAGGCAGCTGCAGACTTATCTTGCCCAGGTAGCCTCCCAGGAGCGGCCCGATGATAAATCCGAGGCCAAAGGCCGCGCCCACCATGCCGAAATTGGCCGCTCGTTTTTCCGGCGGGCTGATATCGGCAATGTAGGCGGTGGCGGTGCCGAAATTGGCCCCGGTGATGCCGGAAATGATTCGGCCCACGAAGAACCAGCCCAGGCTCGGAGCCATCGCAAGCAAGAAGTAATCGATGCCGGAGCCCAGCAGCGAAAACAGGATCACGGGGCGCCGTCCATATTGATCTGAAAGGCTGCCCAGCATCGGCGCGCAGAGGAATTGCATCAGCGCATAGACCGAGAGCAGCATGCCGTTGGTATGCGAGGCTGCACCGGCGTCACCACCCTGAAAGTTCTCGATCAACTTGGGCAGGATCGGCACCACGAGGCCGATACCCAGGATATCGAGCACCAGGGTGATGAAGATGAATCCCAGAGCGGGCTTGCGGGCAACCATAAGCCCGCATCCTTGCAGGCGGCAGGATGGCTAGCAACCGGGGATTATCTTTACCTCGAGAGCCGCACTGCGGTACCATACGCCAGTACTTCAGTCACCCCGGGGGAAAACTCCGTCGCATCAAAACGCATGGCGATGATAGCATCCGCCCCCATTTGCTGCGCATGCTCGACCATGCGGTCGTAGGCTGTTTGGCGTGCTGCATCACACATGCGCTCAAACTGCACAATGTTTCCCCCGAAGATGGTGCGGAACTGTCCGATGAAAGAACCTACGATATTGTTGCTGCGTACAACGATGCCGCGAACGATACCGAGCTGGCCGCTGACGGTGGAGCCGTCGATTTGATTGGAAGTGGTGACGATCATAAGAATAGAAAAGAGGGCTTAAAATTAGAGAAGTCCGCCGCCCATAAACAAGCGGAACATAGCAACGGCAGCCACGACGAGATTGATAGTAAGGCCGATCTTCCGCTGGCAGAACGAACCGAAAATGACGCCGATAACGCATCCCGCCAGCACGGCCCACTGAACCCAGCCAAAAAACGGCAGGAGGCCGAAGAGCGCTGGCACTGCGCATAGAAGACCGATGAGCACTGAAAGGAGCTGGAACATGCTCTTACCATCGTTCCGCGTGCCAAAAGACAATGATAAATAAGGGCCGAATTTCTAAAGCGCCGCCCTTGTTGTTCGAACGATAAAGATTACAGTCTGTCACTTTACGGACATGTCTTTCACCTATTGTAAGCAAACCCTGCTGTCATCCCTATCAGGTGTAAGCCTGATCGCTGCGGCGCTCCTCTTCAGCTCATGCTCGCATATACAGCCCCCGGAGCCGCCGCCCGTGGTGCACCCGGGAGCGAAGAAGCCCCTCTATTCCTAGAACGAAGAGGCGGCGAAGAAGGCCAAGGGACCTGTCTCTGTGCAGATCATCATCGATGAGCAGAAGGCCCATGTTTACAAGGGCAAGACCGAGATCGGCTGGACCATGGTAGCCTCCGGCATTCATAAGTATCCTACCCCCGTGGGCCGCTTCTCCGTGCTAGAGCGGGTGCAGGACAAGCATTCCAACCTCTACGGCAAGATTTACAACAAGGAGGGCAAGGTTGTGGTCAGTGACGCCCGCGTTGGTCGCGATGAAATCCCTGAAGGCGGTCGCTTCGAAGGCGCTCAGATGGCGTATTGGATGCGTGTGACCGGTGATGGCATCGGCATGCATGTGGGCCCGATTCCTCGCCCTGGCAACCGCGCTTCCCATGGCTGCGTCCGGCTTCCTCGTGAGGCGGCGAAGCTCTTGTTTAATACCGTTTCCATTGGTACGCCCGTGACGATCATTGGCGATTACGAGGCACCGCCGAAGTTCGACAAGCCGAAGCCAAAGGCCGAAGCGAAGAAGCCGGAGGACCCCAAGGCTGAGGCTCCCAAGACGGCTGGGACAACCGACGCGCCTGCTCCGGCTGCCGCTCCGGCTCTGATTGCCCCTACGGAGAAGCCAGCGCTTCCTCCTGTCCAGCAGTAGACGACCGGTTGATTTCCTAGCTTGCGAAGGGCTGATCCCTTCGCAATCTGCCGGAACATCTACTTCGTCTCCCATGGTCCTCAAAGTCGTCCTTTATCCCGCCCCTGTTCTTCGCGCCAAGTGCCGTCCCGTCACCACTGTGACGGACAAGATTCGCACGCTGGCGGCAGACATGCTGGAAACGATGCGCGATGAACGCGGCGTAGGCTTGGCCGCCCCGCAGGTTGGTGAGGACGTGCAAGTGGCGGTGATCGATGTCTCGCATAACCCGCAGTGCGTGAGCTATTTCAAAATCAACGGCGAGGATAAGAACATGGTGGAGCACATGCCCATCGTCTTCCTCAATCCCAAGATCGAAGGAGGCAAGGCGAAGGTGTCTGAAGAGGAGGGCTGCCTGAGCTTCCCCGATCTGCGTGGCCAGATCCGCCGCTCGGAAGACATGAAGGTGACCTATGAGACGCTCGAAGGTGAGACGGTCACAATCGAAAGCGATGGCCTGCTGGCCCGAGCCTTCCAGCACGAAATCGATCATCTCAACGGCATCCTGTTCATCGACAGGATGAGCCCTGCCGCCAAGGTGGGCTTAAAGCGCAAGCTCAAGCGCTACATGGAAGAATGGGCGGATGAGAAGGAATAGGGTGGCAGGGATTCAACCCCGAATCCGCCACAACTTCACCTTGCCACGCCGCATCGCATCGTCTTTATCCTGCCTCACATGGCCATCGTAACCCTCGGTCTCGTCCAAAGCCGCGCTTATGCTTCCAAAGCAGAGAGCATGGACCGGCATGTCGCGTTGATCCGTGAGGCAGCGGCGAAGGGCGCGCAAATCATCTGCCTGCAGGAGCTGTTTCTCACGGAGTACTTCTGCAAGGGCGAGGATGTAGATCGCTTTGACCTCGCTGAAACCATTCCTGGCCCAACCACCGAAGTGCTTTGCCCACTGGCCAAGGAGCTGGGCGTGGTGATTATTGCCTCGTTATTCGAGAAGCGCGGTCCTGGTTTGTATCACAACACGGCGGCCATCATTGATGCCGACGGCAGCTATCTGGGCAAGTACCGTAAGAGCCACATTCCAGAAGATCCAGGCTTCAACGAGAAGTTCTACTTCACGCCTGGCGACACTGGCTACAAGGTCTGGGATACCAAATTTGGCCGCATCGGCGTACTCGTCTGCTGGGACCAGTGGTACCCGGAGGCCGCACGACTGGTGGCCCTGGCGGGTGCCGAAATCATCTTCTACCCTACCGCTATCGGATGGCTGAAAAGCGAGAAAGCCGAGCTGGGCGCGGCCCAGCATTGTGCCTGGGAAACCGTGCAGCGGGGCCATGCCGTGGCCAATGGATGTTTTGTTGCAGCCGTGAACCGTGTGGGCCACGAAGAAGAAAGTGAATTTTGGGGCCAGACGTTCGTCGCCAACCCCTATGGCGAAATTGCTGCCAAAGCTTCCGTTGATTCCGAAGAAGTTTTGGTGGTGAAATGCGATTTAAAGGCTGTAGAAGACTTCCGTCGCATATGGCCATTTTTCCGTGATCGTCGCATTGACACGTATGCCCCTCTGACCAAACGCTACCTTGATGAGTAAATATCCCGAAAACTATCGCCTGCCCGCTGAATTCGAGCCCCAGGAAGCCACGTGGCTTTCATGGCCAGCGAACAAAGAGAGCTGCCCCAAGACTTACCTTCGCCTGCAGGACAAGTTCGGTGAGATCGCCTCGAACCTCGCCCGCTATCAGCGCGTGCGCATCTGCGCCCCGGCGAACATGCACATGGGCATCAAGCTCTCCATCGCCGACAACGAGGGCGATCTGAGCCAGGTGGACATTTACGATCACGCCACCAACGATGTGTGGGCGCGTGACCACGGCCCGATCTTCATCAAGCACAACGAAACCGGCAAGCTGGCCATCACCGATTGGAAATTCAATTCCTGGGGTGAGAAGTTCCCGCCGTATGATCAGGATGATGTGGTGCCTTCCAAAGCGGCCGAGTGGCTGGGCCTGGAGCGCTTCACTTCCGATCTGGTGCTCGAAGGCGGTGCAATCGAATGCAACGGTGCCGGTGTGCTCATCACCACCGAGGCGGTCATGCTTGATCCCAAGCGCAACCCTGGCAAGACCAAGGCGGACATCGAAACCGAGCTGAAGAAGATGTTTGGCCTGAAGACCGTCTTCTGGCTCAATAAGGGAATCGAAGGCGATGACACCGGAGGCCATGTCGATGATATGGTACGCTGGGTGCGCGAAGATGCTGTGCTCTGCATGGTGGAATCCAAGGAAAACGACGCCAACTACCGCATCCTGAAGGAAAACCGCGAGCGCCTGAACGACCTCCGCACCGCCGACGGTGGCAAGGTGGAGATCATTGAACTGGAAATGCCAAATGCGATGGAAGTGAAGGACTGGCGTCTCGACCGCCTGCCCGCGAGCTACGCTAAGTACATGCTGGCAAACCACGCGCTGCTGCTGCCTACTTTCACACAGAAGAAGACGGACGCGATCGCCGAGGAAGTCATCTGCGACCTGTTCCCTGGCCGCGAACTGACTACCTACGACGGCAAGGATTTCATCATGGAGGGCGGTGCCTTGCACTGTATCTCCATGCACCAGCCAAAGTAACGGCAGGATAGTGTATTAACTCAAGGAGCGGCAGGACAGCCCTGCCGCGTTCCACGTGGGGCAAAACGCGTACCCGCACCGGTGAGCGGAGGCTCGAAGGATTTGTATGAAAACAAAATTCTTCCTTACCCACATGGCGGCTGCAGCGGCGCTACTGGCTTCGTCCGCAAATGCCCAGACAGGCACTACCGGGGCATCGGGCGGCGGCAAGAATTCTGGCGTTCCCTCTGATACAGGCGCGCCCACGCCTTTGGATGTAGAGCGCCCCACCGTTTCCTCCGCTCGGATTGGACCTGGTCGCAATGATCTGACTCCAGAGGAGCAAAAGAAGCAGGACCAACTCGACAAAGCCAAGGCTGAGCAGGAGCGCAAAGCCAAGGAGCACAAAGCTGCCAAAGACAAAGCTTCTGCCGCCAGCAAGGGTGACAGTCCTGCTCCGTCCGGCGCTAATGCTTCCACGCCGGTTTCGGGCAACCCTGGCACCGGTGTCAAAACCGGAAAGTAGATCATGAATCTCCTGTTTCGGCAGCGTCTGGTTAAGTCCCTTGCGCAAAGGGCTTCCGATAGCATAGACGGCCATACGCCTGTTTCTCGAACAGGATTCCCACCAGTTGCCTGATGCCTGAAACAAGTTCGGGCCGGAGTTTCCTCCGGCCCGATTGGTTGTGTTGAAATCAAGAAACTAACCCGCCTCCCGAGCAAGTCAGCGTCTCTCAGGACACCACGCAGGATTCGACGCCCCAGGCGCAAGGGTGTTCAAAAAGAATCAAATTATTTTCAAAGGGGCTTTTACCCTTGCTGCCGGGGCTGTAATGGCGGGTTCGCATGCGCGACTACTTGCAGCTTCATCTGGTGGTTCTTGCCTGGGGCTTCACTGCCATCCTGGGCAAGCTGATCACCCTGCCTCCGCTAGATGTGACGGTGTGGCGTACAGCACTTGCAGCGGCAGGGTTCGCGTTGTTGGCGCTGGCCTTGCGGAAAGACCTGCGCCTGCCATGTGGCGAAATTCTGGGGCTCTTTGGCACCGGCTGCATAGTGGGCTGGCATTGGGTGCTGTTCTTCCTCGCCGCCCGGCTGGGCACTGCCTCCGTTTGTCTCGCTGCCCTGCCGACTACCATGCTCTGGTGCTCGTTGATTAAGCCGATCATTGATGGCACCCGACGCTGGCGCATGGGGGAACTGCTGGCCGGGGTAGTGATGGTAGGTGCCGTATGGCTGATTTATCATGTGGAGTTGCGCTACTGGCAGGGCTTCACTGTGGCGCTGCTTTCTGCCGTGCTGGCGGCCGTTTTTGCGGTGATCAACAAGCAGGTGACGCATCGCTATCACTTCTCTGTGCTCAGCTTTTACCAGATGCTTGGGGCATTCACAGCTTGCGTGGTTACGCTGCCGTTTTTCGAGCACCGCGCGCTGGCCTTGGTTCCCTCAGGCGCTGATTTTGGCTGGCTCTTGGTGCTGTCGATGGTCTGCACCGTCGGCGGTTTCGGCGGCTATGTGGACGCCCTACGGCGCGTGAGCGTCTTCACCGCGAACATGATCTACAACATGGAGCCAGTGTACGGCATCGTGCTCGCCGCCTTGATCCTAGGTGACACAGAAAAGATGAGCGGTGGCTTTTACGTCGGAGCTTTTATCATCGTCGCGGCGGTGGTGTTGATGCCATTGATGACCCGGCGAAAGGCTTGAGGCGTTTTTCATCGCGCTCCGCCGGGGTGTCTGATTTGCTATATTTGTTGTCCGACAATCCTAGCGTCGGCTCGCGTATTTATCGCCCTCATCATGAAATCCTTGCTCCTCCTCGCCCTCTTCCTTGGCGCTTCCCTTCAGGCCGGGCAAAGCATCTGCTTCAAGCGCGTGCAGTTGACCGACAAATTTTACGCGGAGGGCGCGAACTTCGCCGACATCAACAAGGACGGGAAGATGGACATAGTGAGCGGCCCGTTCTGGTACGAGGGACCGGACTGGACGAAGAAGCACGCCTTCTATGCGCCGAAGGAATTCAGCATCAACGGCTACTCGGACAACTTCTTCGCCTACACCCGCGACTTCAATGGCGACGGCTGGCTGGACATTCTCGTGCTCGGATTTCCGGGCAAGGAAGCGCGTCTGTACCTGAGCCCCGGCAAGTTCGATCAGGACACTCCGTGGGCCATGAGTATCGTGGCGGATGTGGTGGACGATGAGTCGCCAGTTTTCACCGACATCACCGGCGATGGCAAACCCGAGATCGTCTGCGGCACCGGCGGCAAGTTTGGCTACTTTGAGCCGAACTGGACCAAGCCGACGGAGAAGTGGACCTTCGTAGCGGTCACGCCAGACATGAAGGTCGCCAAGTTCACGCACGGCCTCGGTGTGGGCGATGTGAATGGCGATGGCAAAATGGATCTTCTCGATGCCCGCCACTGGTGGGAACAGCCCAAGACTGCTGCGCCTGCTTGGATTCAGCACGATGCTCCTCCCGGCATCGGCGGCGGTGCGCAGATGTTTGCCTATGACTTTGATGGCGATGGCCGCAATGACATTGCAAGTACGCTCCGCGCGCATGATTACGGCGTGGCGGTGTTCCTCAACAAAGCGGGCACAGATGGCAAAGAGGCGACATGGCAGCGCATCACGCTGGCTGGCGAGCACCCCTGGGAGACGGATTACGGCACTGTCTTTAGCCAGCCGCATGCCATGTATCTCGCTGATATCAATGGCGACGGTGTGATGGATCTTGTGACAGGCAAGCGCTATTGGGCGCACAATGGTCATGGCCCGGACGAACACTCACCCCTGGCCTTGTACTGGTTCGAAACGCATCGCGACAAGGGCAAAGTCGAGTTCATCCCGCACCTCATTGATGAACAAAACGGCGTGGGGGTCGGTACGGATGTGCAGGTGGGCGATGTGAATGGCGACGGCCTGCCGGACATCGTCGTAGGCAGCAAAGCGGGCGTTTTTGTCATGCTCCAGGACCGTGTGGAAGTGAGTGCCGAAACCGCCGCCCAGCTTGCGCCGAAGAAGATGTATGGCGAGGGCCTGATGCCGCAGAAGGATTACGCCCATGGCCAGAGTCCGCAGGACTCCCTCAAGGCCATGCAACTGCCTGCCGGTTTCAAAGCTGAACTGATCGCCAGCGAGCCGGAGATCGTTCAACCCATCGCCATGACTTGGGATGAACGCGGCCGCTTGTGGGTAGTGGAAGGCATGAGCTATCCACAGCCGCGTGCTCCGGGC
>JAQGPI010000239.1 GCA_028293175.1 Verrucomicrobiaceae bacterium
CCGATGAATCTCTGTAATTAGTTCTTCGTATCCCCTGCTTTCTTCCATCACGCGACAGTACTCGTCGCGGTCTACTACCCTAAAACCTATGCAGATGGAATCCACGCCAAACAGGTCTTCCTTAAAAGCTACGATTTCACATCCGTCAGATCCATAGGATCTGAAATAATATTTTGCCCTCGACCAACAACTGCAGCTCTTGTTCATCGAAGGAAGCAACTGGCTCTGGTGGCTGGTTCTGCATGCGTTTCTTCCACGGTATCATGTGTATGCTTCCACGCTTGGCTTTGTCCCTCGCTCTTCGCCACTGCCCGAAGGGCAGCCCTTGAGTAGCCGTGGGTGAAGCGAGCCTCGGCGAGCAAACCCACGGATGGCGTCGCCCTCCCACGGTTCGTTTGGCCCCGGGCTCCTACCGCAACGCGGTAGCCCCATCACGCGGCCACGTCCCCCGCCCCGTTGTCGTCATCAAACCATTCTTCGTCATGTTCATTGATCGCCAAACCTGCTTCGGCCAAAAGCATCTCGTATTCTTCACGAAACGTCACATGCTTGTGATGCTCTTCCTGATTGCGGATGTACTCGATCAACCGGTCCTTGTCCGGCAATGCATGGGTGAAAGCGCCGTAACCATCCTGCCAATGCGAAAACATCGGGAACACCTGCTGTCCTTTGATCCACGATGAAGAAGACGTCTTGACCTCCTTCACAAGATCCGAAAGCCCCATCATGGGATGCAGGCTCATCAGAATGTGAAGGTGATCTTCCACACCGCCGATGCGGAACAGATGACACCGACGTTTTTGCAACACGCCCCAGATGAAACGGTATAGATCATCTCGACGCGGCTTGCCGAGAACCCGTTCACGGTTCTTCGTGGAGAAGACGATGTGATAGAGAATCTGCGTGTAGGTGGACATGGCGCAGAAGTTGCAAAGGGATGGGGCTACCGCTTCGCGGTAGGGGCCTTCGGCGTTATCTCCCGTGGGTTAGCTCGCCGAGGCTCGCTTCACCCACGGCTACTCACGGGCTGCCCTCCGGGCAGTAAAGCAGAGCGTTGGATCGTGTGCATTGAGGTATGCAAAGCTGCTTTGACGTAGCTATCATCTCAGAGTTGTCACCAGCCACCGATGCTTTCCGGCGCTGGTCTTTTCCATTTCCTGAACCTCGCTCAGTACGAGCGCAAAATCATCTCCGAGCTTCTTCAACAATCCCGAACGCATAGCCTCAACCCCAGTGTCCTGCCACTGCGGCCCGGGCTGATACCGAAACTCCACCTCACCTTCACGCTCTTGGTGGAACTGCACGGCCATGAGGCCATCGAAGATGCGGTCATGCATGTTGACGGCGGTAAGCGAGATGCGCCTACCGGTGGCGCTGACGAGGAACTCATAATCGCGGCCAACGACCTCTTCGATTTCGATCATCGGCAATTCGGCATCGGGCTGTTGTGCCAGCTTCATATAGTCGCCGGTACGATAGCGAATCAGCGGCATCACACGATTGTGAAACGAAGTGCCGATCACCTCGCGATGACCATTGGTATCAGGCTCGCCGAACTCAACAAACCCATACGTGGGCCAGAAGTAGAGATGGTTCGATGTGCGACCCTGACCAGCAAGCACCACACGCTCGCTGTGCCCATACCAATGGAAGGCAGGCGCTGCGAATGCGCCCTCCAGATAATGCTGGGATTCGTTCGCCAGCTTCTCCGATCCACACAGCACCGAGGTTAATTTAAAGTCCAATTTCAACCCCGTCTGCTCTAGACCTCTAGCCAGCGTCAGCGCCGCGCTGGGATACGCGTGCAGATGCTGCGGGCGGAACTGGTTGAGCGCCGCCACATATTCCGGCAGTCGCTCCAAGGTAAGATGATACGAGGAAAGAATGAGCCAGTTCCGGGTGGCATCGTAGTAACTAATGCCGCCCTTCGCCTTGCTGGACGTAACGCCACCCCGAATCACCGCCACGCGGTCGCCCACACGGTATCCGCGCCGAGACCACTGGGCTTCCAGATAAGCCTGCTCTTTGGGACGGCTAACACCTTTGTGCAGGTAAAAACCCACGGGCACGCCACTTGATCCGCCCGTGGTGATATAGAGCCTCTGCTTTGCATCGATCTCCGGATTCACCATCTGCTCGCGATGCAGAATGAGGTCTTGCTTGGTGAGCAACGGATACTGCGCAAGCTGCTCCAGCGATTCAAACCTCGCTGGATCAACGCCGCTGGCCGCGAACCGTTCCGCATAAAAAGGCGCCTTCGCCGCCGCAATCAAGGACTCGCGTACCGCCTGGATTTGATAGCGCTGGATCGTCCCCGTATCCCATGATTCAACGTCTCGCGCCTCGTGCTGAAACCGCGCATAGCCCTGGCCATAGCGCAACGAAGCGGGAATCGCCCGGTAGACGCGCCCTGCCAGCGACTTGAGCGGCTGCGGCGCCGCTTCGTAGAGCTTCAGCAGCGGATAGAGGGTGTCTTCGAGTGACATGCGAAACAGGCACGGAGCCCCCCTTCTACTTTTCCACTGCGCCCACCCATCCAAAGTGCGGCTTAAAGGCAAAGCCATCTTCCTTGGTGTACTCGCTCAGAGGCTTCTGCTTGCTGGCTTCGTTCGAAACGACCCGCAGATCTTCAACCTCAAACGTCGCCACCTTTTTGCGCGTCACACTGAAGGCACCCAGGAGCATGCGAATTTTGCGCCAATCGAATCCCATAAGAGCGCAGCAGACCGTGTCCACGGCTAGCGGATTCATGCCTGCAACCACGACTCCGCAAGGCTTTGGATCAGGAGCCATGGGGCCGTTGCCTTCGCCGCCGATGATGCCATCGACCACGGCGAGATAGCGCAGCGGTTCAGTGCGCGGCTGGCCCGCACCATCGAAGTAGAACAAGCTTTTATTGAGATCCACCACCATGCGCCAGCAGGTGTCATTGCCGTGCCAGTTGCCGCTGCGCACCACCTTCTGCGTGTCGCCGAAAACCAGACGCCCGAGTTTCTTCACCGGCACGAAGAGCTTGCTGAGCAAGTGCCTGCCAAACAGGAACCGCTTTATTTTGCCCATCCAAGAATGCTCCAGTTTCGCCTTCATGGTGGCGGCGGGGAATTGATCGCCGCCTTTGTCCGGCGTGCCTTCGGTGTGATGCGGCAGCCATTTCTTGTTGGAATTAATGCCCACCATGTTCTTCAGCGCACAGGTGAGGCCCACTTTCTTGTGGCACTTCAATTTCGGAAGGTTGATCAGCACATCCGCCTCCACCGGCGTGCGGCAGAGCATGTATTCATGCGTGGTATCACGATGGCGGTCATTGGTTTCAGCCATGTTGAACGAAGCACCGTAGAGCTGGCCCAGGCCGTGGAAGCCGACGAACTCGCTGTCCTCATTCAGCTTCACATGCGTGGAGCCCTTGGGATCACCGGGCAACTCGGTCTTGCTCACCGTCACACCGTCCATGGCGTGCCATTCTTCGGGTCGCAGATCGAGCAAGGCAATGCGCGGACCCGGGAAGTCGGCACAACACCGCGCAATCATCTCATCCAGGCCGCAATACTTGCGCAGCGTGGCGAAGGATGAATCCGTCTGCGGTGCATCACACACGGTGATACTCCCCTGCCCTTGCAACTGCGGTGCAACCCAGCGAATCACGCCCTCGATCACACTTGGATGCGTGACCACATGCTCCCATTGATCCGGGCCGGGAAAACGTTCGTCGTGCTCCTTCACCCAGTTGGGCTTTAGCACCACGTTGTCGCCGGGGCGAATGAATCCGGCAGGCACATGCAACGCGCTAATGGCCTGCTCAACGGCCGCAAAGACTGCGGTTGCGTCGTCGTAGTTCGTCTGCGTTTGCCAGACGGCAAAGTTGGAAGAATCAAGGCTCATGGCGAGCACCTTTCCCCATGATAGATGACACAGCCACCATCTTGCTTCTCCAGTGCGGCAGTGGCTTTGAAACCCTGGGCTGCAACGTGCGCCAGCAAATCCTGCGCCTGATATTTCAAGTGCGGGTGAATCTCCATCACCAGCCGTTTCACTTGGCGTAGACGACCCGCTTGCGGCCCTAGCAGCACTTCAAACTCTGCGCCTTCAATGTCGATTTTGCAGAGGTCGATCTCCTGATCGCCAAAGGCCTCCTCGATAAGGCTGTCGAGCGTGCGAGCCTGAATCTGCACGGTTTCAGTGCCGTCCTGGGCATTGACACTGTCTCCTGTACCGCCATGCCCCACAGAGACACTCAGCGTTTCATCCGTGCTCCACGCCGCTGCGTTGAGCGCACTTTTACAGCCCCTCACATTGCGCATCACATTGAAGTGGAGACGGCTGAACGTGTGCGGATTCATCTCTACGCACAATGTGTTACCAAGGTCGAAACCTTTAGCCAGCAGGTTGAGCACGAAGCCGCCACCATTGGCCCCCAGATCCAGCACGTTGAGTGGCTTGGTCTTCGACAAGCCTT
>JAQGPI010000254.1 GCA_028293175.1 Verrucomicrobiaceae bacterium
TCAAGACGTGGATACTTGGAAACCCTGCCGGCCAGGAGCTGAGCGTGAAGGTGGACCTGTTCAAGACTGCCTCTCTGGCGCATCCGCTATCTGTCACCAGTGCGGCTGTTATTGTCCCCTGAGTCTCCGGGGCTTGCAAGCGTCTACGTTGATCGCCATGCAGGCGCGGCATCCCGCAAGAATGGCGGTGCATTGCGCCTGCTTCCTGTTTAGCATGCGGGCGATGACTTTCCGACCGTCAGCACCATGAAGATCAAGGCACGCCAGGAACCTGCGAAGAACGAACGGGCGCATGACATCCTGAAGCGTACGCGGAACAATCCGCTGGAGGCGTTCTTTCGTCCGCGCACGGTGGCGCTGATCGGTGCCAGCGAGGTGCCGCACAGCGTGGGTGCGGCGCTCGCGGGCAATTTGCTGAGCTTTGGCGAGGGCTTCTTTCCGGTGAATCCCAAGCGGGCGACGGTGCTGGGCAGGCCTGCCTTTGCCAGCATTGGCGATGTGCCGAAACAGGTGGATCTGGCGGTGATTGCAACGCCGGCGGCGAGTGTGGCGGGCATTGTGCGGGAGTGCGTGGAGGCTGGGGTCTCAGCGGCGGTGATCATCTCGGCGGGCTTCAAGGAAACGGGCGCGGAAGGTCAGGCGCTGGAGCAGCAAGTTTTGCAGGAAGGAGTGCGGGGCAACCTGCGGCTGTTGGGGCCGAACTGCCTGGGCGTGATGTCGCCGCATGTGGGCCTGAACGCCACCTTTGCCGCGCACATGGCGGAGAAGGGCAGTGTGGCCTTCCTCAGCCAGAGCGGCGCGCTGTGCACAGCCATTCTGGACTGGAGCCGGAGGGAGCGCGTGGGATTCAGCGCCTTCGTTTCCACGGGCTCGATGCTGGATGTGGAATGGGGCGATTTGATCGACTGGCTGGGCGATGATCCGCACACCAAGAGCATCCTCATTTACATGGAGTCGATTGGCGATCCACGTGCCTTTCTCTCGGCGGCGCGTGAGGTGGCGCTGACCAAGCCGGTGATCGTGATCAAGGTAGGGCACACCGAAGCGGCAGCGCGCGCGGCGGCTTCGCACACTGGTGCGCTGACGGGCAGCGATGCGGTGCTGGATGCCGCCTTCCGCCGGGCCGGGGTGCTGCGGGTATCGCGCATCGAGGAGCTGTTCGATATGGCGGAAGTGCTTTCCAAACAGCCGCGCCCGCGAGGCCCACGACTGGCCATTGTCACCAATGCAGGCGGTCCTGGCGCTCTGGCCACGGACTTCCTGGTGACCAGTGGCGGCGTGCTGGCGGATCTTTCGAAGGCGACGCTGGATGAACTCAACACGCTGCTGCCGGATCATTGGAGCCACGCCAATCCCATCGACATCCTGGGCGATGCACGCGAGGACCGTTTCGCCCGCGCGCTGGCGATTGCCGCTCAGGACCCGCACACCGATTGCACGCTGGTGATCCTGACCCCGCAGGCAATGACTGACCCCTCGGCCTGTGCCGCAGCGATTGCGCCAGCAGCGGAAGCCCAGAACAAGCCGGTGCTGGCGAGCTGGATGGGCGGCGCGGATGTGGAGGAAGGGCGGCGCATCCTCAATGAAGCGGGCATCCCCACTTTCGATTATCCCGACCGTGCGGCGCGTGCCTTTGCGCTGATGTGGCAGCGGGAACTGGCCTTGCGCGGGCTGTATGAAACACCGGCGCTGACCGGTCCGAATGTGAAGCGGGCGGAGACCGAAGCGGTGGCGGAGATCATTGCTGCTGCGTTGAAAGCGGGCACCACGCTGCTTTCAAAATCCGACTGCAACCGCATTCTGGAAGCCTATCATCTGCCAACGCAAAAGGTCATCACGGCAACCACGGTGGGGCAGGCGGTGAAGGCAGCGCAGCGTCTGGGTTTCCCGGTGGTGGTGAAGCTGCATTCCGCCACCATCACGCACAAGACGGAGGTGGGCGGCGTGAAGCTGGACCTGCGTGATGAAGCCGCCGTGCGCCTGGCCTGGCAGCAGATCAAGAGCGGCGTGCCTGCACCGGATTTCCTCGGCGTGACGGTGGAGGCGATGGTGTCTGTCAGGGACGGCTACGAGTTGATTGTCGGCAGCAGCCAGGACCCGCAGTTTGGTCCGGTGCTGCTGTTTGGGGCGGGCGGTCAGTTGGTGGAGGTGTTCAAGGATTATGAGCTGGGCCTGCCGCCGCTCACGGCGACGCTGGCCCGGCGCATGGTGGAGCGCACGCGCATCTCCACCGCCCTGCATGGAGTGCGCGGTCGCCCGGCATTGGACTTGGCGGCGCTCGACCAGCTGCTTGTTAGGTTCAGCGAGCTCATCGCGGGCCAGCCGCGCATCAAGGAGATGGAGATCAATCCCTTGCTTGCGACGGCGCAGGGCTTCGTGGCGCTGGATGTGCGCATCCTGCTGCACGGCCCGGAGATCGCTGATGCGGACCTGCCGAAGCTGGTGATCAAACCTTATCCGGCGCAATATGTTGAGGACTGGTCGCTGCCAGATGGCACGCCCGTGGTCATTCGTCCGATCCGGCCCGAGGACGAGCCCATGATGGTGGACTTCCATCATCACCTCTCCGAGCGCAGCGTGTACCATCGCTGGTTCAATGCCTTTGGGCTGGACCAGCGCATCGCGCATGACCGGCTGGCGCGCATCTGCTTCATCGACTACGACCGCGAGATGGCGCTGGTGGTGGAACGCAACACTGGCCATGGCGGCACGGAAATCATTGCCGTGGGCCGCCTCAGCCGCCTGCGTGGGGTGAATGCGGCGGAGTTTTCCATTACGATCAGCGATCCGTGGCAGCGCCATGGCCTGGGCTCCGCGCTGATGCAGCGGCTGGTGAACATCGGCCGTGCGGAAGGGCTTGACCGTATCACTGCGGAGATCCTGCCGGAGAACGCGGGGATGAAGGCCCTGGCGCGCAAGACCGGATTCACCGTCCACTACGATGCGCTTAAGGGCGAGTGCCACGCGGAGATTCTCTTGTGATACCGTCCTAACTCTTATCACTCAAAAACGCCATGCCTGCTCATCATCCCCGCACCGGCCTTCTGCTCGATACGGTTTATCGCGATCACGATACCGGCCCCGACCAGCCGGAATGCCCGGCGCGCATCATGGCGGTGGTGGAGTGCCTGCAAAAGCGTGGCTTGGCCAATCATAGCGTGCCGCTCACGCAGCAGCCGGCGGAGCCTGATGACATCCTGCTCTGCCACACGCGCAACTACTTCGAGACGGTGAAGCGCGATGTCGCTTCAGGAAGGGACGAACTTAGCACGGGTGACACGGTGATATGCCCGAAGTCGCTGGACATCGCCCTGCGTGCCGTGGGCGGTGTAATGAACGCCGTGGATGCGGTGATGACGGGCAAGGCCGACAACGCGTTCTGCGCGGTGCGCCCGCCGGGGCATCATGCGCGGCCAGCGCAAGGCATGGGCTTCTGCTTGTTCAACAGCATCGGCATCGGCGCCCGGCATGCCCAGCGCAAGCATGGCGCGGAAAAGGTGCTCATCGTTGACTGGGACGTGCATCACGGCAACGGCACCCAGGACATCTTTTATGAGGATGGCAGCGTGTTGTTTTTCAGCACGCACCAGTCGCCCTGGTACCCCGGCACCGGCGCGGCTGGGGAGACGGGCGAAGGCAAGGGTAAGCATAGCACCATCAACTGTCCGCTGCCCGCAGGCACCGGCATGAAGGCCATTCAAGCGGCCTTTCTCGACCAGCTCATTCCTGCCGCGATGAAGTTCAAACCGGATCTGGTGATGATCTCAGCGGGTTTCGATTCCCGGCTGGGCGACCCGCTCGGGCATTTCCAACTCAGCGACGAAGACTTTGCGAATTTGACGCGCATGCTCATGGCCTTCGCGAATGAGCATTGCAAAGGCCGCCTCGTGTCGGTGCTGGAAGGCGGCTACAACCTCGCCGGTCTGGCCAGCGCCAGCTCAGCGCATGTGAGTGCGCTGATGGGGGATTGACTACCGCTTCTTTTTCCCCGGCCACTTGCCCTTGCGTTCGCGGCTGCGTTCGGGAACGAAAGCGTCCTTGGGCCCCTTGGCCCAGAGGACTTTGAAGCTGCCTTCCTGCACGACGATTTTCTTCTCGGTGAAGGCTTCTTCCAGCAGGTGCTCGTAAGGCAGATGCCTGTTAGCCACCATCCACAGCTCGCCATGGACGTTGAGCGCGCGCACGGCGGCGGCGATGAATTTCATGCCCAGCAGATGATCGGGCTCGCGGCCTTCATGGAAGGGCGGGTTCATCACCACGAAGTCGCTTTTGCTCTCCATGTTCTGGGTGGGCACATCGCTCCACTGGCAGCGAACATGCACGGGCGAGGCGAGCTGGCCAAGATTGCGGCGTGCAGCCTCAAGGGCTTCGCGATCA
>JAQGPI010000301.1 GCA_028293175.1 Verrucomicrobiaceae bacterium
TATTGACTGACGTACCGAGGGAGACCCTACCTTGGCAAAAAACGCTGAGAGGGGCGGGTCGCCCTCGGTACGATTGTTGCGCATCTAATCTCTGGCAGCTTCCAGTCGCCACGGAACGGCCGTTGAGCAAGCAGCGCATTGGCCTCCTGGTCACCGCCAAAATTTTCAGCCACGGGGTCCCAGGTGAGCTTGCGCTTCGCCTTCAGGGCCATGGCCGTGAGTTGCGGCAGCATGTCGGATCGGACGGACGTTTCGATGTCGCAGATGGCACGTTTGCCAGTCTTGATCGCCTCGATGAAATTGCCGAAGTGGCTTTTGCTCACTGGCAGCTTGATGGGCATGGTGCCCATGGCGTTCTGTGGATCGCGCAGCACGGAGTCATCGCTGGCCCAGATCTTCTCGCGCACCACATGCACCCAATGGTTGTCGCCGATGAACTTGGCACCATGGGCCACGCCCTCGGTATCCTGGGTGCAAAAGGTGATTGGCGCGGCCTTTGCGTATTCCATGCGCACCTTCCACGACAGCACGGCATCGCAGGAGCCGCCATTAGGATAGGTCGCCAATCCCTCAATGCTCGTTGGGCCGGTGTCATCCGTGCCATTGCCCCACTGCGCGATATCCAGATGATGAATGCCCCAGCAGGAGATCATGCCGAGCGAGAAATTGGTGATGTTCTCGTGGTAGGCACGCTGGATTTTGTTGGCATGAAATGAAGTCATGGGCGCAGGACCTACCCAGCGATCCCAATCGAGATAATCAGGCACGGGCTGCTCGGGGAACATCTCCGTCTGGCGACCGCCCTCCACACCCACCTGGATCTCCTTGAGCTTGCCCAGGCGGCCATTCTGCGCCAGCTCGCTGGCCCAGCGGAACTTCATATCCGAGCGCTGTTGCGTGCCGAACTGGAACACCACGCCTTTCTTACGCACGGCGGCACGCACATATTTGGCTTCTTCAAACGACATGCCCATCGGCTTCTCGTGGTAGATGTGCTTGCCATTAATGATGGCATCCGTGGCGGGAATGCTGTGCCAGTGCACGGGCAGCGCCATGAGCACCGCATCAATGGTCTTGTCGCGGTTCAGGTCGCGGAAGTCTGGATACAGCTTCACATCATCGCTGCCATAAGCCTTTCGGATCAGACCGCGTGCGCCATCGATGTTCTGTTTGTTGACGTCGCTCAGCGCCACCACCCGTACATCGTCCTGGGTGAGAAAGGCGCGCATGTCGCCCGTGCCCTGCCGTCCCACACCGATCACCCCGAGGGTGATCTTGTTCGAAGGTGCCGTCTGTGAACGCAACACATGCGCGGGGATGATCCAGGGGGCGCTGCCGGTGGCGAGGACTTGGGAGATAAAGGAGCGGCGTTTCATGGTGATCCGAGAGGTTACTCAAAAACCAACGCCCACCGCCAGCCCCATTATCCGCCACTTTTTGTGAGAAGTCGGACAACGGCTATTTCCAGAACTCCTTCACCACCCGCACCCATTCATCGGCCATCAACTGATGCCCCGAGTACGTCGGATGCACACCATCCCAGATCCAGTGATCCGCCGGGGCGCGCTTGACGGCTTCATCGAAGACGGCCTGAAAAGGCACCAGCGCGGCCTTGTACTTTGCCGCCAGCTTGGCGACGATTTGCTGACGCTGCTTGATGCTGGCGAGCGAAGCCTCCCAGTTGTCAGGACGTTCACCTTTCCACAAGCGAAAGGACTCGCACAGCACCAGCTTTACCTGGGGATTGGCGGCCCGGGTATCGGCCAGCAGCTTGTCATAAACTTGCTCATACTGGTCAAAGGCCACCTTCTTGCCATCGTCGTTCACCCCGATGAGAATGCTCAGGACATCGGGCTTCAAATCTAGCGTGTCCTTCTGCCAGCGTTTCTCCAGATCCAGCACCGTGTTGCCGCTGATGCCACGGTTCATGAAGGTGAGATTCCGATCCGCCAAGAGGGCACCGTATTTGGCCGCGATGATGAACTGGTAACCGTGACCGAGGATGTGATTGGGGTCCGTGTTGCGCCCGCGATTGCCGTCTGTGATGGAGTCCCCCTGAAATAGAATGCGCGCGTCTTTAGTGAAGGCAGGGACATCGTCAGAGGCTTTGAGCGAGGTTGCCAGCAAGGCTAAAACCAACAGGAAGGGAAGGCGGGAAACTGACATGGTGAGAAATCGACCTGGGTGAACCGCTCCTTGCAAGGGTTTCGTCGTGCAAGGCACTTGAGTTTTGTGAGCGCCAAGTTCCAGTGTGTGAATCACCACCGCACCATGCTCCAGTTTCAAGCCACTGCCCCACTTCTCGCCGATCCCTTGTCTTCGGCACTGCTCACCCGCATTCTCGCCAAGCTGGAGATCGATCATCCAGCGTCTTCTTGGGAAGGACTCACCGCCACCTATGCGGCCTGGTGCCAGCAAGTACCTTTCGACAATGTGCGCAAGCTGATCCATGTAAAATCAGGCGACACCGGCCCTCTGCCGGGCGGCACGGCTGAGGACTTTTTCACGGCCTGGTTGCAGCATGGCACGGGTGGTACCTGCTGGTCGGGATCGAATGCATTGCACGCCTTTCTTTCAGCGCTTGGCTTTCCTGTCGAACGCGGCATCGCCACCATGATGGCGGCCCCTGTGCTGCCGCCCAATCATGGCACGGTGATGATCGTCAACGATGGCAAGCGCTACCTTCTGGACGCCTCCATGCTGCATGGTGAGCCATTGTTGCTTGACGAGCATCAGACGACTCAAATCGATCATGCGGCCTGGGGCCTCACATGCAGCCAGCGCGATGGAAAGCTGCACGTGCACTGGCGGCCAATGCACAAAGTGGATGGCTTCGATTGCCGCCTGGAATGGACCGGTTCCAGCGGCCCCGATCATCGTGCTTTCTATGCGCGGACTCACGACTGGAGCCCTTTCAATTACGAACTCAACGTGCGTCTGAACTGCGGCGACGACGTTGAAGGCATGGCCTTTGGCAAGTGGCTGACTCTTTACAGGGATGGTTCTGTTTCCAGCGACGTGATCGCCCTGGAAGAACGCAATCAAAGGCTGATCGAGGAGATCGGCCTGAGCGAAGAAATCGTGGCACAGATTCCGCCCGATTCCCCTACCCCACCGCCGCCAGGATCACGGACGGCGGCGGCGCTGGAACCA
>JAQGPI010000305.1 GCA_028293175.1 Verrucomicrobiaceae bacterium
GAAGAAGGACAAGCACTCCCCAGGCGGCACCCCACAGCGTGAGCCTAACGGCAATGATCGCGGCTACAAGCGCGGCCCTCGCACCGGGCCCAGCCCTGAGCAGCGAGAGCGCTGGGAGAAGCTTTCCCCTGAAAGCCAGGAGAAGGTGAAGAACTTGTTCCGCGAAAATCGGGACCGTGTGATGAGCATGACTGACGAGCAGCGCCGCAGCTTTTTCGAATCGAACTTCAAGAGCATCGAAGAAGCAGACGGAGCCAATCGCAAAGGCAAATAACGGCCCCTACTTCCTCCTCCCCTCCCCTCCCGCCCAATGATCCTTCGTTGCCTGTTCCTTCTGCTTTGCCTTGCCACTCCCTTGCTGGCACAGGACCCTCCCAAACCAGCCCCTCTCGCTGAAAAGCGCGCTGCCAAATCCGAATGGCAATGGATGGTGCCTTCGCGTGAGGTGGCGGCCCGTTTTTCCAAGCTTTCTGAAGCGGCCAAGACCCGCCTCCAAGCTGAATTCGCCAATAATAGCGAAGCCCTTCAGGCGCTTCCGTTGAAGGAATACAACGCCCGGTTCGAGAAGGCCCTCCGTGCCGCAGTGCAGGAAGACGAGGCGAAAGGGCTGTCCACCGGCGGTGTGCCTGAAGAGGTCTTCACTGGGCGGGATCTTACTACCGCCCGTGGCAGCGAGGTTGGCAGATCTGGCCGAACTGCTGCTAGTCCTGAGCAAAGGCAACGCTGGGAAAAGCTTTCCCCTGAAAGCCAGGAAAAGGTCAAAGGGTTGTTCCGCGAAAACCGGGACCGTGTCCTAAAGATGAGCGACGAAGAGCGTCGCGCCTTCTTCGAATCCAACTTCAAGCGGATCGAAGAAGAGGACAAGCCCAAGGGCAAGTAACAGACAGCTCCTCCCTCCCTCCACCCCTTTCACACCACCGTTCTCATCCATGTTCCTCAAACCACGCCTGTCTTTCTTGCTCACGCCGTTCATGGCGGTCTCATTGCTTTCCGCGCAGGATGCGCCGAAGCCGGGCGCGCCCACTCCCACCGCGCCCGCAGGCAGCTCTGCCAATACTCCCAGCGCTCCCACCGGCCCCAATGCTGACGGTCAAGCCCCTGACGGATTCCGTGGTCGCCGCCGGGGTGGTTTTGGTGGCCCTCCAGGGGGCCTTGGTGAAGGCGGGGGAGCTCCTGAAGGCGCTACTGACGACGGCCCGCGCATCAATGGCAACGTGGTGGAGCCCTTCCAGTTCCCTAACAACTCCGTGGCAGATTTGCTCGCCTTCTACGAGCGCCTCACGGGCATGACCTTGATCAAGGACACCGCCATCTTTGACGGTTCCCCCATCAGCCTCGTGACCACGAAGCAGGTGGACAAAGCCGAAGCCATCCGCCTCGTTGAGGCCACGCTGCTGGTCAACGGCTACGCCATTGTCGCCGATCCCCAGGGTAAAAGCGCCCGTATCCTGCCCACTCGCGCACCTGGGGCCAATACGCTGCAGTTTTCCCAGGGCGTGAAGTTCTACACCGATCCCAAGGATATTCCGGAAGGGGAAACGCTGGTGACCTACTTCATGAAGCTGGAGCATCTGACTCCCGATGAGGCGGGCCAGACGCTGGCCAATCATGTGGGCCTCAATGTGTTCGGTAGGCTCACGCCAGTGGCCTCGCCGCCCGGCCTGCTTATCACGGAAAGCGCCAACATCGTGCGCCACCTGATCGGCATCCGCGATGTGATCGACGTTGCCCCCACTAACTCCTCGCTGGTGACCAAGTTTATCAAGCTCATTTACGCGGATGCTCCGGTGGTCGCCCAGATCGTTCAGGCCACCCTTGATGCCCAGGCCAAGGACAAGCAGACGAAGGGCCTCACCACCATTCGTGGTCAGGGCCAGGAACGGCCTCGTGGTAATAACAACGGTCCTGGCGGAGCTCCCGCAGCGGCACCGGCAGCAGCCCCAGGCGGAGTCAGCGGCGGGCATCTGGATGCGTCAGGCCAGAAGACCTCCGTCGAGCCTGCCGCCCAGGTCATCGCCGATCCGCGTCTCAATCAGATCCTCATCGTCGCCTCACCCGAGGACTACACGTATGTGGCCAGTCTAGTGCAGGAATTCGACAAGCCTGTGGATGTGCCGGAGCCCTTTGAGCGCAAGCTGAACTACGTGTTCTCCGTGGACGTGCTGTCCTCGCTTTCAGACCTGCTCAAGGACACCTCCACCGGTGTATCACAGCTTCCTGGCGGCGGTACGCTGAACTTAAATGCCAACCAGCAGCCCCTGCTTTCCTCAAGCTCCCAGCTTCTGGCAGGCCGCAAATCCACCAACACCCGTGGGGCCACTCTCGCCACTTCCGGTGCCTCTGCCGCCAGCACTGACAGCACCTCTGCCAGCACCACGCCGCCCAGCACCACCGTGGCCGATCAGTTGATCCCGCCGCAGGAAGACAACGCGCCCATCTCCATCCTGGTGAACAAGACGCGCATCATCGCCGATCCGCAGTCGAACACCATCTTCGTCATGGGCTCCAAGGAAGCCGTGGACAAGGTGAGCAAGCTGCTGGACAAGCTCGACAAGAAACCCGCGCAGGTCTACCTCGCCACCGTCATCGGCGAGCTCACCCTCGACAACGGCCTGAACTACGGCATCGATTACCTCTCGAAGTTCAATTCCGGCGGACAGAACAAGGGCTTCTCCGGCAGCTTCATCCAGCAGCAGCCCGGCATCGCCGGTGCCATCACGGATGTGCGCAACAATCTGATCACCGCGCCCTTCGGCCCGGCTGCGGGCTTCAATGTCTATGGCCAGCTCAGCAATGCAGTGGACGTGTATGTCAACGCCCTGGAAACAACCAACAAGTTCAAGGTGCTGTCCCGCCCCACGGTCTTCGCCTTGAACAACAAGAAGGCTTCGATCACTTCCGGCTCCATCATTCCCGTACCCTCTCAGTCCACCACGGTCCCCAGCAACAACGGCAATGGCACCGTCACCACCACAGTGGCCTTCCGCCAAGTGGTGCTGAAGCTGGAAGTGGTGCCGCTAATCAATCCGAACAACGAGATCACCCTCACCATCGCGCAGATCAACGACACCGTGACCGGCAGCCAGCGCATCGAGCCGAATGATGTGCCGATCATCGGCACCGAGCAGATCATCACCACCGTCACCGTGCCCAGCGGCCACACCGTGGTGCTCGGTGGCCTCATTTCCGAGACGGACAAGAAGGCCACCAACGGCATTCCCTTCATCAGCCGCATCCCCGTTCTGGGCAACCTGCTGAAGAACACCGACAACAAGTTCACCCGCAAGGAGCTACTCATCTTCATCCAACCGCAGGTGGTGGCAGATCAGGCGCAGCTTGCCAGGGCCAGCCTCAACGAGGACCTGCGCTCCAAGGTGGGGGGAGATGCCTACAAGGCTTTCCCGCCGCAGCCGCTGCCGGTGAGCTCTTCCGGGAAGGACCCTTCCGGCCTGTTGCCAGGTGAGAGAAAGGGCAACTGGTTCCAGCGCACCTTTGGCCGCAAGACCATTCCAGAGCGCCAGGTTAATCCTCTCAGAGAGTAATGGTTGGCGGTATCTGACAAAGAGATAGGTTCGACACTGGCATGCCTAGGGATGTAGAATCCGCTCATGGCAGTGACTCCTCCCTCCACCAGGTTTCTGATTTCGCTGTTCGGCACCCCTGCTGAGCTGCTGCGCGATGTCTTCCTCACTGTTGTTAGATCAGGCAGGCTGGTGGCCGGTCCTGACCACCGCATTGAGCGCGACTACTATCCCGGCCACGAGCTGACTTTTTGCCGCTCAGGCCGGGGCTGGGCACGACTGCGCGGCAAACTGCACGCGGTAAAGGCGGGAGACCTTTTATGGGTGAACTGCCACCATCCGCATGGTTATGGAGCGGACCGCGATGACCCGTGGGTGCTAGATTGGATTCGCGTGGAAGGCACCCCCATGGAGCGCACATGGAAAATGCTCGCTGCTGAATCCCAGCCTGTTTTTTCAGGCATCGACATGCCCCGCGCCTCCAGCGAGTGCGAGGCGATTTTTGATCTGATGCAGAATGAGCAGCCCGCCGGTGCAGCCTGGATTCACGCCCATGTGGCGAACCTCATCGCGCTGGCCTGCGACTCGCGCCAGAGCCATCCCTTAGCTCCGCACCACGACCTGCCCCAAGCATTGGAGCGGGTGCTCCAGCACATGCGGCTGTACTATCACAAACCATTGCGCGTCGCCGAACTGGCGGACATGGCAGGGATGAGTCCCTCGCACTTCAACCGCGTATATCGCATCGCGCTCGGTGCCTCGCCTATTGACTGGCTGCGCCATTACCGCATTAGCCAAGCCAAACGCCGCCTGCTGGAATCGACGGATCCGATCAAGGAAGTCGCACGGCAGGTGGGCTATGCCGACCAGTTTTACTTTAGCAAGGACTTCAAGAAGTTCACTTCGCTCACGCCCACCGCTTTCCGCGAGACGGAGAGCAGTGCGGAAAACACCGCTTAATCCACCACACCTTCGCTGCCCAGTCCTGCATCAGGATCAGGCTCGATGAAGCCGAGCTCGACCAGGAACTCATCCATCGCCATCAGCGTGGCTTCGTACATTTCAAAGGACAGGTTGAAGTTGAAGAAGCCATGGCCCTGGCCTTCGAATTCCACCAGACGGCAGAAGTTCTTCTTCTTCGATGCCTTCTTGGCGAACTCATAAGAGCCGCCAGCAGGCACTACGCGATCTGCCGTGCCGTGCATCAGGAGCATCGGAGGGAAGCCTGCGCGAATCGCACGAATCAGGTTGGCGTTCTTCGCATCCGCAGGCGTGGGGAAGCGGTCGAGGCCAAAACCGTTCTTCGAAGTATCGAGCACCGGATTGAATAACACCAGCGCGTTAGGGGCGGGGCTGATGGAGGGATCCTCACCCTTTTCATCGTAGTTCTTCGCGTCCAGCAGCGCTGCAGAGGCAATGGCGTGGGCACCGCCGGAGCCGCCGACGCCCACGATCTTGCCTGGGTTGATGCCCATTTCCACAGCATTAAGGCGGATCCACCGCATGGCGCTGCGGGCATCGGCCATGGCTTCGAGGGGTCCGGTGCCGTGCTTTGAGGCAAGGCGATAATCAAAGGCGAGCGTCACCATGCCACGAGAGGCAAAGTACACGCAATGCGGCGCGAATTGGCTCACTTGGCCGTGGTCCCAGCCGCTACCGAAGAAGAATGCCGCTACCGACTTCGGAAACGGAGGTGCCTTGGCAGGGTCAGGTCCCCAGATGTAAACAGGCAGATCGACACCATCCACAGACTTGTAGGTCTCTTCACGGGCGGTCCTGAACAGCTCCCTATTTCTATCAATAGGAAGTGATTTGGGGAAGCTGTCCTCAGATGTCGGCATGTGGCGGGCGAAGCAGGGCGAAAAGAGCTCTCACGATCTCCAGAAACCCCATCACAGCAAATCCTTTTCCAACTTGGACAGGGATTTGAAGATGCAGTTTGCCGCATTCTCGGCCATGTTTCGGACTCACTGCCTATGAGAAACGCAATTAAGCTCCTGCTGCTCTGCTCTGCCGCCTGCCTGCTCGTGCCCACCGTCCTTCGTGCCGACGACGAAGCGCTGCGCGCCACCCTCGACAAGGTGTACAAGGAATGGCGCAACGCGCTGCTCGCCAAGAGCCTGCCAGACTGGAAGCGCTCCACCTCCACCTACCGGCAGGTGGTGAGCCGCAATCTCATCATCAGCCAGGGCCAGACCTACCCCGATGTCTTGTTCGATCTGCCCGTGGCACCGCCCGATGTCTTCAAGCTCAAGCTCTTGGAAGTGGAGGCCGTGGGGCCCACCGCGCACCTTATCTACTACGGCAAGGTGGACCTTGGCCTCGGAGTATCCGCCGACAAGATACCTAACAACTTACTGGCTCTCAAATTCTTCAATGAGAACGGTGCGTGGAAATTCGACTCCTCGAAGTTCATCAATCTCAACGATTCGCCGGAAATCCGCACCGCCTGCGAAAGCGGTAACCCGGAATTCCTCAAACATCCGCCCTTTAACCCGCCGGGAGTCTTGCCCGCCGTGCCAAAGCCTTGCGGCACGCCGGAGAAGGTCGGCGCACTGCGCATCGAAGCCATGGGCTATGAAGTGACGGCGCACATCAATGGTTTCGACTATCCCACCGTGATTGACAACGCGACCCAGGAAATCATCATCGGCGGCCTGTCTCGCGGTGACAACGACCTGGTGCTGAACATCAAAGCACTGCCTGTGCCAGAAGGCGAAGGCCGCGTGCTCAACGTTCACGCCATGATGGCCACACGTGATCCGAAGAAACCCATGATCAAGGTCTTCGATTGGACACCGCGCTACCACCCTGCGGAGCCTCACGTGAAACTCAACGTCTCGCTCAACAACATCACGATGAAGGGCATTTGAGATCCAATCTTGCCGTCTTGAATCTCTCCTCCCTCTAAATGCTTCTCTCCCTTTCCACCTGCTGGAACAGTCATCGCTTTCAGGACGGCCGTGAGCTTGTTGCGGAAGCTCATGCACTGGGCTTTGATCACATCGAGATCAGCCACGGCACCAAGATTTCCCTGCTGCCAGGATTGATCCAGGCCTTTGACGCGGGGCAGATCCGCGTAACGAGTTTGCACAACTTCTGCCCTCCGCCCGTGGAGGTGACGATGGATGCCCCGGATGCGTACGAGTTCACCTCGCATCGTGATTTTGAACGGGAGCGCGCGCTGTCACTCAGCAGGCAGACCATTCAAATGGCGGCGCGTTTCAAGGCTCCGCGCGTGGTGCTGCACATGGGCAGCGTGCCGATGAAACGCTGCACTGACAAGCTGGAGGAGCTGGTGCACAAAGGCGAAATTTACGGCCGTGAATACACGAAGGTGAAGCTGCAAATGGTCGAGCAGCGCGAGAAGGTTTCCGCCTTCTATCTGGAACGGGCGCGCGCCGCTTTGCATGAACTGTTGCCCCTGGCCCAGGAACATCAGGTCATGCTTTGCGTGGAAACGCGCAGTCACTTTGAGCAAGTGCCGAACGAGCGCGAGCTGGTGCTGCTGATGGAAGAGTTCAAGGACTGCCCATGGATCGGTGCCTGGCATGATTTCGGCCATGTGCAGCGGAAGGCGAACCTGGGTTTGCTCAACCACGTGGAATTGCTCACCTCTATCGCGCCGAAACTATTCGGCTGCCATGTGCACGATGTGGAATGGCCAGCCAAGGATCACCGCGTGCCACTCACCGCCGGCGGCGTAAACTTCGATCAACTGCTGCCGATCCTGCCGCCCGACATCCCATTGGTATGGGAGCTAAGCCCCAGCCAGCGAAGAGCCACCGTGCTTGGCGCGCGGCAGGCCTGGAAGCAGCGGTATGGGAGTTAGTTGCCGCGACTCGACGAATCACGGTCGTTGTCCTTGCCCTGCTCTAGTTTGCGAATCCTGGCGCGCAACACGTTGATGTCCGTAACCAGGGCCGCATTGCGCGCATCCAGGATGTTATTGGACGTCTGCAGAGTGCCTATAACCCCTTTTAGCCTCGTCACATCGGCGTTCAGCCTCGCATTTTCCGCGTCGAGATTCTCTGCCTCTTGGTTGAGATCCTGGTTTTGCGATTCCGCATTTCTCTTCTGCTGGGCTAGGGCGTTGGCCTTGCGTTCGGCGCTCAGCCGCTCCCCTTCCGACACCGTTACTAGTTGCTGGGCCACCGTCCGTTCCTTTTGCAAGGCACCACTTGTTTCCACCAGCTGCTCGCGGGTTTCCCCCAGGTTCTTCTCCAGCGTCTTCTTGTACTCCATCCACTCCGTCAGCGCCTGCTCGGAATTGCCGACCGCTTCCCGGTGCTTCTTCCGCCAACTGTCCAGCTCACCGCGCAGATTGGCGTGCAGCCGCTCCGCGTCTCCCAGCATGCGCACGAGATTGCCGCGTTCACGGTCCAGCTTTGCTGTTTGCTCGCGCGCCAGGGCGAGGTCTTGCAACACTCCGTCGCCAAACTTGGTCGCAATCGCTATTTGCCGATTGGCCTCAATGAGCTGCTCATTGGTCTTCTCCCATTTCCAAAACGCCACCAGCAGACAGGCCATGAGCCCGGCACAGAGCAGCGCCAGGCCTGTGGGAAACAGCTTGTCGGGCTGGCTGATTCCAGCCTCGTGCGCCAGGGAATGGACAGCCGCTTTGCGCTTCGAAGTCCATCCACGTACCGGAGGCACGTCATCCGTCAGCGCAATACGCGGTGGTAACGGAGGCGATGGCATGGGGCATTCTTACACCAACGGTGCGCGGATTTGAAGGGATTTGTTTTGGGATGTGATGGAGAAAAAGGCACCGGCCAGGCCCGATTGTCCGCGTCCGCCTGTTCGCCAAAGCCCATCCTTGGCGGACGGACGAACAAACCCGCAGGCAGACCGAACGGGGGAGCTTCAGCATGGAGGTGAAGGCATCAGGCCGATTTCCACCTTCCACTTTCCACCAAATGCCGTCATTTGGTGGAAGGAAGGACAAACCCACAGGCAGACTGAAAGGGAGGGAGCTTCAGCATGGAGGTGTATGTATCAGGACAGGTTTCCGCCTTCCGCTTTCCGCCAAAGTCCGGCATTTGGCGGAAGGAAGAAAAAAAAACAGGGAAGCCCTGCCATCCAGAGCGCTCCGGCGGGGAGCTGAATGTATTAAAGTATATCTAATAGTAATATATAATATATCATATGCATATTCATTCATACCTCCATGACCATAAGGCTCTCCCCTCTTCCAACCTCCATGCCCTTCCCCGCCATTCGTCCGTCCGTCCGCCAAAGGATGGCCTTTAGCGTGCAAGCGGACGCGGACAGCTCCCCCCCCGCTTGGCTGTTCTTCCTTCCGCCAAAGGATGGGGTTTGGCGGAAAGCGGAAGGCGGAAAGCCTCCACCCCCCGCCTTGGCTGTCCTTCCTTCCATCAAATGATGGGGTTTGGCGGAAAGTGGAAAGTGGAAAGCCTCCATCCCCTGGGGCTTGGCTGTTCGTTCGTTCGCCAAAAGGAGGGGGTTTGGCGGACAGGCGAACGCGAACGACCCCGGTTTGTGATGAGGCTGGTGGGTATTTTCCGCCGCCTGTTGATGTAGCCGAGTGGGGTCGCGCCTTCGCAGCCTATACTATGCGTCGTTGAAAACGGGTCTGTTCAATGGCCCGTGATATTAGCAGTCGTTGTGCGCGCTTCAGCGCCGCCGGGGTGGCGCTGAGTTTTCCTGAGTGGCGCTGAAGCGCGCAC
>JAQGPI010000311.1 GCA_028293175.1 Verrucomicrobiaceae bacterium
GCTGACCCAGATGCGTGCGGCTCAGGATGCCATCCCTGGTGCGAAGGCGCACATGTGGTTCAAGCCCGTGAAGCTCGGCACCTGGGACGTCATCTGCGGCCAGCTTTGCGGCGTTGGCCACAGCCAGATGAAGGCCACGCTCGAAGTGGTTTCCCAGAAGGAGTTTGATGATTGGTCGAAGGAGCAGTCAGAGAATGCCCGCAAGGCCTCCATGCCTCCGGCTGCGCCTGCTTCGCCAGCTCCTACTGAGAGTCCTGCTCCAGCCAAGGCTCCTGCCCCGGTGCCTGTGCCGGCCGCTGGTGTGAACCCAGCCGCTGCGCCGGTTTCGAGATAGCTGCTCAATGTGGCTGGAAGGCCGTTAATTTGTGTCGGTCCCAGGGCACGGCGGTTGCTCGCTGCGCATGTTAGGAATCGACCTTGATGAACCGCTTTCAACGCATCGCTCTCACTGCCTTCGTTTGCCTTGAAGTTCTCATCTTCGTGGGGGCCATGGTGCGCGCCACGGGGTCTGGACTCGGTTGTCCTGACTGGCCCTTTTGCTATGGATGCATGGTCCCACCTACCAGTGCTGATCAGATCGATTTCACCAAGCTAAACATCGAGAAGTTCAAGGCCAAGGCCGCACAGCACGGGCGCGACCCCGCGACGATTACTCCTGAGGCGCTTAAAGCTGAGTTCGATCCCGTGGCGGTCTGGGTGGCGTACTTCAATCGGCTCTCAAGCCTCCCCCTGAGCCTCAGCGTCCTGGCTTTGCTCATCGCTTCGTTCGGCAAAATTCGAGGGCCCAGATTGCTCGTTCGTGCCGCAGTGTGGGCCTCGCTGTTCTGCCTGTTGATGAATGCTTGGCTGGGGGCGCGGGTGGTGCTTAGCGGGTTGAAGCCCGGCACCATCACCCTGCACATGGCCCTCGCCATCCTGATGCTGTGCGTGCTGGTCTATGCTGCATGGGCTGGTACGGACAAACCGTGGCGTCTGGTGCTCGGCAACAACACGCCGCGTCTCATTGCCTTCGCACTCTTCGCCCTCGTGGTTGGGGAGGGGATCATGGGCTCGCAAGTCCGTGAGTTGACGGATCACCTCGCTTCTGTTCACTCAGGTCATCCTCGCAGTGAATGGGTGCCGGAGCTGGAGCAAAGCTGGGTCTATCTGGTGCATCGCAGCTTCTCCTGGCTGATACTCGGTGCCGGCATCTGGTTTGTTAGGCTGATGAAGCAAGCGCGAGGGGGCTTGAGCTGGCTGGAGAAGTCGATTATCGGCCTGATTTTCGCTCAGATGATGCTGGGTATCGTGCTCTCACAGATCGGCATTGTGCGCGTGGCGCAAGTCTTGCACATTGGCTTGTCATCGCTGCTGGTGAGCGCGCTGTTTCTCGCGCTGCTGGCGACGACGACGAAAAGGTCGGTGGCTTAACAATCGCTTTATCTCCGCCTGCGGCGGTCATCATTGTCATCCGGTTTGCGCACACTGTCGCGGCTGGCCGGGGGCTGAATTTGAATCTGCGGCTGGGTTGGCATGGTGGGCCTTCGCTGAATCTCGCTCTGGCGCTCGCGTTCGCGTGCCATGCTGGCGGCTTGTTGCAGCGCTTGCTGTTGCGCCTGTTGGGCGCGTTCTTGTCGTTGCCGTTGCCGCTCCACCGCCATTTGTTGCTGCTGTTGCTGCGCGCGGTCTTGCCTCTGGCGCTCCATAGCCACCTGCTGCTGCTGCGCCTGTGACCGTTCTTGTCTCTGCCGCTCCATGCCCATCTGTTGTTGCTGGGCTTGTGCGCGTTCCTGTCGCTGGCGTTCCATCGTACCCTGCTGTTGTTGCTGCTGCTGTTGCTGGATGGCCGTCTGCCGACGTGTTTCCGCCGCCTCATTTTGTTGGCGCGCATACATCTCCTGGGCTTGTCTTTCGGCCTGGTTGCGGGCCTCCGCTTCGGCTCGTTGACGTTGCAGATAGGTGTTAATGGGGTTGCCATTGTTGCCGCCACGCATGCCCTGCCGCTGATCATCGTTACCATTGCGATTTCCAGAAGGCATCCGGGACTGCTGCTGACGATTGGAAGCTTCAATCTCGACGACGCGCTCCTGTGGTGGCTGGTCCTGGCGCTCGCGGGTGTAATTGTTAGCGCCGGCCACGGGCATTCGGGGTTGCTGCACGGGGTTGAACGGAATGCCTGCCACCGCCCTCTCCTGGGTGGTCTGCGGTTGCTGAGGTATGGGCTGCACAGGTATGGCTGGTCTGACTTCGTCCGACTTTACCGCCACGCCCGGTCTCACCGAGCTCCCGGTGGATGGCTGGGGAATGGCCCGGAGCTCTGCTTGGGCTACAGGCCGTGCCGGGTCCGTCTTGGGAGTGCGTCCCTCCACCTGGGCATGCATTTCGCGGCGTACAGAATCGAGATCGCCAGAGGCTCCCTTGCCCGACCAGCCGTGCTGTACTTGGTTTTGACCGATGATCTTTGTGGCCTTCGGCAGGTGCTTGTGGCTGTCCTGGGTACGTGACACCCGGGGGGCCACAACGGCCAGGGTATTGTCCCGAATCTGGCCGGTCGGCAGGAGGCTGCGCTTGTGGTCGCTGCGGAGGTCAAAATCCCGCCTGCGCTCGAGTCGAAGGGCCGGGATGGTAACACCCGAGAACCTGCAAGCCCGGTCGTAATTCACTCCCCCGCAATAGGTGACACCGCTGGAGCGGTTGAAGGTGATATTGGTGATGTTCGCGGTCTGTACGATGATGATGGTGTTCCATGAGCGAGCTATGATCACGCTGCGCAGGCGGCGGCAGCCAAAATCCCGATGGTGGCAGAAGTTGTAGTAACTGGGGCCAATATTATACACCTCGTCCACCCATATGCCCACGCCCTGATCAGGCTGCCACACCACCTCGGGCGGCAAAGGAGCCCAACCGATGTATTCATCATTGTCGCGCCAGGAGACCCAGCCCGGGCCCCACTCGTAGCCGGGCACCCAGCACCAGCCCTGGTTCACGGCATAAACCCACCGCCCATAGTGGTAAACGATCCCCGCAAAGGCCTCGTCGCCCACCCATGTCCAACCGGCATCTGTGTAGACCCACTGTCCCTCGGTATAGGGCGACCAGTCCGCATCCACATCCTCGGGGGACCAGCAGAGCCCGTAGCCTTCCACTTCCACCCATGTGCCATAGGGGGCCAGGGCCTCGTAGAAATAATCAAAGGTCACCTCGTCCTCCGCCTGAGCCCGGGGCGGAGCGAGAAAGGTGAGGCACAGACCCAGGAGCAAGGCCAGCGATGAGAAACTTTTCATACGCGGCATAAGACGCATCCACCCTCCAATTCATTCAAAACGAGTGTGATGCATAGGTTCTTCACCGCTGATGGTAAGTGGAACAAACCCTTGCTTCGAGGCCCTGGCACGGCAGTTTCAGTGGCAGGCGTCTTCCGCTGTTTTTCACGTGCGCCTGCCTTCTTCCGCATGTCCGACACCGCTCCCAGTTCATCGTCCTCCATCACTCTGAAGGATCTCTTGATCCTGACCAAATTTCGGCTCAGCGCCTTGGTGATTGTGAGTACATTGGTGGGCTTCGTGATCGGCAGCAAAAGTCCCCTGAACATTGGCCTGCTGGTGCACACCATCATTGGCAGCACGCTCGCAGCCTTTGGTGCCGGCGTGTTCAACCAGTTGATGGAAATCGGGCCCGATTCGCGCATGACCCGCACGGCGGACCGGCCCCTGCCTGCGGGCCGCATCTCGCCTTCTGCCGCCTTCGGCATCGGCTGGCTGCTGAGCTCTATGGCGCTGATTCATCTGGCACACATGGTGAACATGGAAGCCGCCGCCATCACTGCGATGACCCTGGCCGTGTACCTTTTCATCTACACGCCGCTCAAGCAGCAATCGGATACCAATACGCTGGTGGGTGCGGTCTCAGGTGCGCTGCCGCCGCTTATCGGCTGGGTGGGCGCGGCGGGCCCGGCCATTGGCGATGCACCGTATTTCCGCTGGCAGTTGCTCACTCAACCCGGTGCGATTTACCTGTTCGCGCTGCTCTTCCTTTGGCAGTTGCCGCACTTCCTGGCGATCAATTGGATGTACCGCGATGAGTACCGCAAAGGCGGCTTCGTGATGCTGGCCAATGACGATGAAGGCGGCGGCAAGACCTCCTTCCACGCCCTGCTTTACGCGGTGGCCACCGTGCTGCTCATGTTCTACCCCGTCTGGGCCGGTGTTGCCGCCACCTGGTTTCTCCTTCCCGGCTGCCTGCTTTCCGGCTGGCTTTGCTGGCTGGCCTGGAAGTTTCGGCAGCATCGCGAACGCCCTTATGCGCGTAAATTGTTCTTCTGCACCTTGATGTATTTGCCTGCCGTATTTGTTCTAACCGTCCTCGCCTGGAAGCGGTAGTCACCCTCATCTTACCCATGTCTGAAGTCCTCACCGAAAAACGCATCAATCCCTGGTCTCTCTGGATTCCCATCATCATCATGATTCTCGGCGTGGTGGTGCTGTACAATTATCTGGTGATGCAGACCATGCAGCGGGAGAAGGACCGCCCCGCGTACTTCACGCGCCTGGAGCACAACTTGGTGGACCTCACAGAGCGAAGCGGCAAGAAAGTGGAGATCAACGACCTGCGCGGCAAGGTCATCCTCATGGCCTATGTCTACACAAGCTGCCCGCGCGGGTGCTCCATGATCGTGGAAGAGATGAAGAAGGTGTACGATGAATTTGCCCCCACCCATCCCGGCTTCCAGGTGGTGTCCTTCACCATCGATCCTGAGGATACACCGGAGAACATGAGAAAATTCGCCGACGCTCGCGGCATCACCAAGGACAACTGGTGGTTCGTTAACGGACCCAAGAAAGAGGTGCGCACCTTCCTTTCTTACGAAGTGAAATTCTACGATGTGAAGGAGATTCCTGAGAAGGATCGCTTCAGCCCCGCAGACAAGTACGAGCACGACATGCGCGTGGCCTTGATCGATCACGAAGGCCATGTGCGCGGCATGTACAACATCATCAATCCGGATCCTGAGTTCCAAAAACTGGACCGCGAGAAGCTACGCAAACATGTGGCCTACCTGCTTAACGAACAAGAAAAGGCTGCTGCCAAAAAGTAAAGCATGACTGTCTACGACCTCCCCGTCGTCAATGCGACGTTAAACGCCACCGCCACAGTGCTGTTGCTGCTCGGCTACACCTTCATCAAGACAAAGCACGTCAAGGCGCACGTCGTCACTATGATCACCACGCTGGTGGTGTCCTCTGCCTTCCTCGCCTGCTACTTGTACTATCATTATCATGCGGGGCATGTGAAGTTTGCTGGCACGGGTGCCATCAAGACCTTTTACTACGTGCTGCTGCTAACTCATGTCGTGCTCGCGGTTGTTAATCTGCCGATGATCATCATGACGGTGATCCCTGCTGCGCAGCGGAAGTTCGACAAGCATAAGCGCATCGCCCGCTGGACCTTTCCTGTATGGCTCTATGTCAGTGTCACCGGCGTGATCGTATACATGATGTGCTACCAGTGGTGGGGCCCGCCGATTCGGTAGCGTTTTGATGCAACTGAACGGCTCACGACCGGTTTCATGCCCACCATGAAACTTTTCGCCATCGCCGCCACGTTGCTATTTCTGCCGTTTACGGTGCATGCCGAGTGGACGCGTTTTCGCGGGCCCAATGGAACCGGTGTCGGGGAAGGCAAGCTGCCACTGAAATGGAGCGGCACGGAGCACATGGCATGGAAGGCCACGCTGCCCGGTCCCGGTACCTCCAGCCCCATCATCGTCGGCAACAAGGTGTTCGTCACCTGCTGGTCCGGCTACGGTGATGGCAGCAGCGGCGGCATGGAAAAACTGGTGCGCCACCTTGTCTGCCTGGACAAGGCGCAGGGTACCATTCGATGGGATCGTACTGTGCCCGCCGCACAGCCGGAAGACCCGTTTGAAGGCATGCTCACCGAGCACGGCTACGCCAGCAGCACCCCGGTAAGCGACGGCGAGGGCGTGTACGTGTTCTTTGGCAAGAGCGGCGCTGTCGGGTTCGACATGAATGGCAAGCAGCTCTGGCAAACATCTCTCGGCACTCATTCCAATGACCGCCGCTGGGGCTCCGCCGCCAGCCCCATGCTGTACAAGGAACTGCTGGTAGTGAACGCCCTGGATGAAGGCGGTGCCATCGTGGCCCTCAACAAGCGCACAGGCAAGGAAGCCTGGCGCGCTCCGGCGGAAGGCTTGAGCCTAGCCTATAGTACGCCCGCGATGGTCGAGCACGACGGCTTGCAGGACCTTGTCATCGCCGTGCCGCAAGAACTATGGGGCCTGAATCCCGATACCGGCAAGCTGCGCTGGTTTGCTGACCACGACCTCACCGGCAATGTCTCTCCCGGCGTCGTGCTGGGTGACGGCAAAGCCTTCGTCTTCGGCGGCTATCCTAAACAAGGCAGTGCCGCCATCAAGTTCGGCGGTCGCAATGATGTGACCAAGACCAATCTTGTCTGGCAGAGCAACACTTCCACCTACGTGCCCACGCCCATTTATTTCGAGGGCCATCTGTATGTCATCAATGACCAAGGCTTCGCTCTCTGCATCGATGCCGCCACCGGCAAGGAAGTCTATCGCGAGCGCGTGATGGAAGGTGCTGGCGGCGGTCGCCCCGGCGGCCCTGGCAGCGGTGGCGGGCAGCAACGTCGCGGCGGCGGCAAGCCTTTCTATGCCTCGCCCGTGCTGGTGGACGGCAAACTCTACTGCCCCAGCCGCAAAAACGGCACCTTCGTCATCGCCGCAAAGCCCAAGTACGAACTGCTAGCACGAAACCTCATCGAAGGCGACGAGGCGCAATTCAACGCCACGCCTGCGGTCGATGGAAATCGTCTTTACCTGCGCTCCGAGCGGACGTTGTACTGCATTGGTGAGTGATAACATCATACAGTGTAGTATGATGCGCGGTGAGTTTGCTGGCCAACGGAGGGCCGATTCCGCGTCTTCGAAATCCTCCCCTTGCGCCGGATAGACTGTGCGATATGAACAGTCTACGCCATGCCTGAAGCCGACAACATCCTGAGCGTTTCGCAGCTCACGCGCCAGATCCGCACCTTGCTGGAAGGTACGGTTGGCGAGGTGTGGGTGCAGGGCGAGATTAGCAATCACCGACTGCAGACTTCCGGGCACCAGTATTTCACCTTGAAGGATGCGGGCGCGCAGATCTCCTGCGTTATGTTTCGCGGCGCTGGGATGCGGTCGAGCGCGCGGCTGGGGGACGGGGTGCAGGTGCAGGTCTTGGGGGAGCTGAGCGTGTACGAGCCACGCGGGCAGTACCAGCTCGTGGTGAAGACGGTGCAGCCGAAAGGGCAGGGCGTCTTGCAGGCGAAGTTTGAAGCGCTGAAGCGTCGCCTGTATGAGGAAGGTCTGTTTGATGAGGAGCACAAAAAGCTCATTCCAAAATTCCCGGTTGTGATCGCGCTGGTGACCTCGCCCACTGGTGCGGCGATCCGCGACATGCTGAACATCCTCGCGCGTCGTGCCCCATGGGTGCGGCTGATGGTGTATCCCGTGCGCGTGCAAGGGCAGGGCGCGGAGGCGGAAATCGCGCGGGCGATTGAGGCGTTGAATCGGGCCGAAGAGCTGGGCTTGCCGAGGCCGGACACCATTGTGGTGGGGCGCGGCGGCGGCAGCCTCGAGGACCTGTGGAACTTCAATGAAGAGGTGGTGGCGCGGGCGATCTTCCATTCGGCCATTCCTATTGTCTCCGCTGTTGGACATGAAATTGACTTCACCATCTCAGACTTTGCCGCTGACTTGCGAGCTCCGACGCCCAGTGCGGCGGCAGAACTCGTGGCACCGGATTTGACGGAACTGCGCCGTCATTTTGAAGCCGTGGAAAAGGCGTTGAAGCAGCGCGTGCTCACCACGCTGGATCATCACGAGCGGGTCGTTGAACTTACCGCCAAAGGCGCGCTGCTGCGCGAGCCGCCGCGTCTGTTGCTAGAGGCGGAGCAATCCATGGATGACCTGGACAACCGCTGGCGCACGGCCTCACGCGAGAGGCTGCGCGCATGGTCGGACTCGCTCGTGGAGATGCAGCAGGTGCTCGCACGCTACCATCCCGCAAGGGTGGTTTCGGATGCCGGACATCGCTTGACGATGACCGGCCATCGCCTGAGCCAGGCCGTGACGCTCGCCCTGCGCGGCTTTGGCGAGAAGGCAGAATCAAAAGCGCAAATGCTCAAGCTGCTAGGGCCGGAGGGCATCCTAGCGCGCGGCTTCTCCTACACGACCGATGCGAAGGGCAAGGTGCTGACCGATGCGGACGAGGTGAAGGCTGGCGATGAGATTATGACCCGGCTGGCGAAGGGTGTTGTGCGTAGTACGGTGTGATTTAACGTATTTGTCTTGCCATTACGTGCAGCGTGAGCAGTTGAAGGGTTCCGTTTCGCGCCAGCGAAGGGAGCGCCGGCACTCCTGCCGGTTATCAAAATAAATGCGGCGCAGCCGCGAAGAATCTCTTCGAAGCTAGTCTGAATGAGGAGCCCGTTGAAAGGTAAGGCGGCTGCGCCGCAGGTTATTGGCAACCGGCAGGAGTGCGGGAGCTCCCTTCGCGAGCGCGAAATCACGCCCGTCTTCAACTCTCCGAATACGGCCTAGACCCCTACAATATTCCCTTCTGCATCCACATCCACACGCTCCGCCGCTGGCACGCGGGGCAGGGCGGGCATGCGCATCATCGTGCCTGTTAGGGCAACCAGGAAGCCAGCGCCGCTGGCGACTTCGAAGTCGCGCACGGTGATGTGGAAACCCGTGGGGCGGCCAAGCTTCGTGGCATCATCGGAAAGGGAATTTTGCGTCTTCGCCATGCACAGGGGCAGGTGGCTGAAGCCTGCCTTGTCGAAGACCGCGAGCCTTGCCCGGGCTTCATCGGTGAGGATCACGCCCTGCGCGCCATAGACCTTGGTGGCGATGGCGTGCAGCTTCTGTTCCACGGGATCTGCGATATCGTAAAGGAAGGGTAGAGGAGATGCAGGTGCGGCGGCGGCCTCCACCACCAGCTCCGCGAGTGCCGTGGCCCCAGCACCGCCTTCACCGAAGACATTGGCCGTGGCGCTCTTCACGCCGCGTGCCGCGCAATAGGCATGGATGGCGGCCATCTCTTCTTCGCTGTCATTGGTGAACTGATTGATCGCTACCACCACTGGCCTGTTAAATTGAGCCGCCGCATCCAGATGCGCGCCGAGATTGTCCAGGCCCTGCTCCACCGCCGCCACATCCACATTGGTGAGGGCGGCTAGCGCCACGCCGCCATGCATCTTCAGCGCGCGGCAGGTGGCGACGATAACGATGGCCGCCGGCGCGAGGCCGGATTGACGGCACTTGATGTGCATGAATTTCTCGCCGCCGAGGTCAAAGGCGAAGCCGGCCTCCGTCACCGCATAATCCGCATAAGCCAGCGCCATGCGCGTGGCTAACACACTGTTGCAACCATGGGCGATATTGGCAAACGGGCCGCCGTGAACAAAGGCGGGCACGCCTTCGATGGACTGCACAAGATTCGGCATCAAGGCGTCGCGCAGCAAGGCCACGAGCGCGCCGGTCACGCGGAATTCCTCGGCCAGCACAGGCTTGCCGTCGTTGTCGAAGCCGATGACCATGCGGTTCAAACGGGCGCGCAGATCAGACAAAGAACTGGCCAAACAAAGCACGGCCATCACTTCCGAGGCGGCGGTGATGTCAAAGCCGGAATTGCGCTCGGTGCCCGCTTTGGCGCTGCCGATACGGATGGAGCGCAGCGCACGGTCATTCACATCCAGCACGCGCTTCCACAGCACCTGCTCTGGGTCGAGGCGGGTGGATTTTTGGAACAGGGCATTATCCACCACGCTGGCCAGCAGGTTGTGCGCGCTGGTGATGGCGTGGAAGTCGCCGGTGAAATGCAGGTTGATGGAATCGCTCGGCGTGATGCGACTTTTGCCGCCGCCCGTGGCACCGCCTTTACGGCCAAACACGGGGCCCATGGAGGGCTGGCGCAGTGCCAGCGCCACCGATTTACCGATTTTTTTTAGGCCCTGCGAAAGGCCGATGGAGACAGTGGTCTTGC
>JAQGPI010000320.1 GCA_028293175.1 Verrucomicrobiaceae bacterium
GAGCAACAGCGCATAGGGAAGCTGGTCTTTGCGGCCTATGGCAGGGACGAGGCCACACTGAAAAAATCAGGGCTGCCGGTCACATTGCTAGGGAATCAGGACACACCGGAAAAAATGGCGCGAACGCTCGCTGCCGCCGATCTGATCATTTGCCCGACGCGAGAAGACAACCTGCCAAACGTGGTGATTGAGGCGATGGCCTGCGCCATCCCGGTTCTCTCCTGCGATGTGGGTGGAGTGCCGGATATGATAACGGATGGTGAACATGGCCGCCTTGTGGCACCGGAGAGCAGCGAGGCCCTAACCCGTGTGCTGATTGAGACCATCCGCGATCCCTCAACCCTTCCCGCCATGGGGAGAAAGGGCCAGATTAAATGTGAGGCCGAGTACTCGCTACGCCGTCAGGGCGAAGGTTATGCCGCGCTCTTCCGATCACTTTCCAGTCAGTCCGTCGCTCAAGTGGATGACGGCCAGTTGAGGCTTTTGCAAAATAAAATGCTGGGCACCCTCGCACAGGCCCAGGGGCTCCAAGTGGCGATGCTCAAGGAATGGAACGCTCAGTTGGCTGCCTCTGGGCGCGAAGCCTCGCAAAAAGCGGCTGCCAAGCCGACCGCTGGCGCTGCGTTGAAGATGATTGAGCAGGAACTGAAAACCCAGCGTGCTCAGGGCTTTGCCAGCCGGTTTTCACTCACCACCTGGGCTCTACGCCGGGTACGAGAAATCTTCCGAAACCGGTAAGCGTGAGCAAAAAAGAAATTAAAACTCATAAAATATCAATCCAATGATACGCGAACGTTCGTTCTGTATTTAACTATTAACGCCAAGCTTATCATCAATGATCCCGCCGTCAGGCGGGAACAGATCCTTGCTGCGGTTACCATAATCTTTCTTCGCCATGGTTTCCACGGTGCCTCCATGCGGGATATCTGTGCGGCCGCCGACATGAGCCCCGGTGCGCTTTACCGCTATTTTCCCAGCAAGGAGCATCTGGTAGATGCGGTGGTGGAGCAACACCACGCCCGCTGGATGGCGACGTTCACCACGGCAGCGCAGGTGGGAAGCTTCTTCGATGCGCTGGACTATCTAACCGCCTGCGCGCTGGACGAGGAGGAGGTCAATCAGCTGCCGCTCTGGCTGGAGATTGCCGCCGAAGCTGCCCGCAACCCGCGCATCGCTGCTGTTCGCCGCGCTCACTATGAGGTGCTTTCCCAAGTGATCGCCGATCTCGCGGCACAGGCCATCACCTCGGGCGAACTCAATACGCCGACCAATGCGCGAGATGTGGCAGCGGTGGTAATCTCAGCCTTCGATGGCTTGCGGCTGCGAAGGGGCAGCGATTCCGAGTTCGACTTCCGCCGCACCTTGCGTTGCTCGGTGTTGATGCTTGGCTTGGCCCTGGGTGGCAAGGCAGGCAATGCGCGGATTCCCCGCGCGCCAGAGGAAACTTCCGCTTGAATCTGGCTGCTTCCCAAGGAGCACTTCGTGCTTCGTTCTTTCCTCATGCGCCCTGCTGTCCTCCTCTCGCTGCTTCTCGCACTCTCTGCCTGCGTCGTAGGCCCCAACTTCGAGTCGCCGGACGACAAGTTACCTTTTCGCTGGAAGGAAGCCCATACCCACTCAGCCCAGCCTCTGCCCAGCGAATGGTGGAAGCTGTTTGGCTCCAGCCAGCTCAACCGGCTCGTCAACCAAGCCCTTGAAGGCAATCAGGACCTGCGCGGCGCTCTCGCTCGGGTGGAAACTGCCCGGGCGCTGGTAGGAGCGAGGCGTGCGGATTGGTTCCCGCAACTGGGCTTAAGCACTAGCGCCGCTGTGTCGCATAGTTCCGCCTCGGTGGTGGGGGCCAACTTCCCCAAAAACCTCGGTATTCCGCAGCCGAACTTGGATCAGGAAAGCTACAAGGCGGCGCTCGACATGAGCTACGAGGCTGATTTCTGGGGCAAGGTCAAGCGCAGTGTCGAATCAGCACGTGCCTCGGCGCGAAGTGCGGATCAGCTCCTGTCGGCCCAACGCCTGACGATTGCCGCCGAAGTGGCGCGGAACTATTTCCTTCTCCGCTCACTAGACCTTCAGCAGGAGGTGGTTAACAACACGATCAAGCTCCGTCTCGATGCGCTCGATTTGCAAAAGAGCCGTTTCGAGGGCGGTATGGCGAATGAGATGGACGTGACCCGTGCCCGCACGGAGCAAGAGCTGGCGAAAGCCGATCTTGCAGCGTTGGAGCGCCAGCGCGGCAGCACCGAGCATGCCCTCGCTGTGCTTTGCGGCCAGATGCCCTCCAGCTTTAGCCTGAAGGCCGCTGCCTCGCTACCAGCGCCGCCAAGAGTCCCCGCCGGATTACCCTCAGACCTGCTTCAATCACGACCGGATATCGCTGCCGCCGCTTCGGACCTGGAAGCGGCCAATGCTGAGATAGGTGTGGCGAAAGCCGCCTACTTTCCCTCGTTTAAGCTCACCGGTAGCGGCGGACTCGAAAGCGTGAGTGCCAAGGACTTCTTTAGTTGGGAGAATCGGGCGCTCAGCATTGGCCCGAGCGTGAGCTTTCCCATCTTCCAGGGTGGTCGGCTCAAGGCCAATGTGGAAGCCGCCAAGAGCCGCTACGATGAAGCCTTAGCCAAGTACCGCCAGACCGTCCTCATCGCGTTGCGTGAGGTGGAGGATTCGCTGCTCGACCTGCAATCCATTGCACGTCAGCGCATCGCCATTGAGGCTGCCATGAAGGCCGCCGATGATACTTCGCACCTCGCCCGCGTGCGTTATGACAAAGGTTTGGCCAGTTACTTCGAAGTAGTTGAAGCCGACCGTACCGTTCTCACCACCAAGCTTTCCCTGGCCCAACTCGATGGTCAGCGGGCGGCGTCTTCCGTTCTGCTCATGAAGGCGCTTGGCGGTGGTTGGAACCGTTAGGGTTGACGCCCAAAAAATGCGACCCGCCTGGCCCACCATTGTGATGAAGCCAAGCGGGTCTCACGCGGTTCTCATCCCCTTGTGGGTTTCCGCATCTTGTGTTCGATTATAGATAGTCATCCGGTCGTATGCGGATGTACAATTTTAGCTTTTTTCGTTGGAAAGGTCAGACTCGGGGATACGGGTATCCAATCTCGCGGCGGTGCCGGGGTCCATGTCTTCCAATAGGGCCCAGCTATGATGCAACGTCTCTTCATGCACCGGAGCGATCATTGCCTTCCAATCGGCGACGGAAATGCCCATCTTCTTCGCTAGGATGGCGAGCCCTACGTGCGCGGCATCGCTCTGCGCCTTCAGCTTGATATGATGAGCTAGCAGTGCCTCATATTCTGCCCTTGAGACAGAGTCAGAGGCTAGAAGGTCGGGATGGCGAGGTAGTTCAGACATGAATTAGTGAAGTATCGCGATAGCTGCGTACAGCCCTTATTCAATCCTCATGAGGTTGAAATACGAGCGCGATCATGTCTTTTCATGCCCACCATGAAAATATCCGCGCTGCTCGCCTCTGCCTTTCTGACCCTCGCTCTGGCACACCCGACGGCTCGGGCCGCTGAACCTGCCAAGCTCGTGCTCTCAGAGGATTTCGACTCGACTCCGGTGGGTGAGATTCCCACGGGTTTCACCAAAGCGGGCGCGGTGGGGGTGACAGAAGAAACCGCGCACAGTGGCAAGAAGTGCCTGCGCATCGAACCCGCGGTGAAAGGCGGGCGCAAGATCATCAAACAAGGACCTGAAATCACGGCCTTGGGCGGCGAGCATTGGGGAAGGCTTTACATGAAGGTGAAGCTGCCCACGCCGGTGCCGGTCATTCCAGAGGGCAAGAAATCAGCCGTGATACATTCCACCATTGTGGAAGGAACGGCAAAGAGCCCGCTCTTCAATGATCCAATTGCTCTCCGGCTGGTTAGTTCCTGTACCAGCCCGAAAGGCACCTCAACCTACCTTTTTAACGTGCAGCCAAAAAAGGAGCGCAAAGAGTTCAGCCAGAGTACCAAGTCCATCTATCACTATAGCGATCAATGGACGCTGGTGGAATGGCATGTCGATCACGCGACACAGACCTTCCAGCTCTTCCTTGATGGCAAGGAGATCACCGATGCCGGTGTGAGCAAAGGTGCAGGCCATTTCGAAGGAGCGGAAATCCCGGCAGTATTTGAAACGCTGTCCTTCGGCTGGACAAACTACCAAGCCGCACCGGAAGGCCAGTCCTTCACTGCCTGGATTGACGACATCGCGCTGAGCAAGGAACGCATCGGTGGCTCGAATAAGTGATCCCTGATCAGGTTTCGGGCGCCTCGGTGGGACTGACCTGCAACAAGCTCGGGACACAAAAAAGCGGAAGGTCACACGAGGTGACCTTCCGCCGGAAAAGGAGATCGGTTACTTCACGTGACCGGAGACCAGCTTGGTCATCTCGAACATGGTGACCTGGCCCTTGCCATTGAACACCTTCTTCAGCGCTTCGTCAGCGTTGATCAGGGTTTTCTTGGTGGCGTCCTGGAGACCGTGCTTCTTGATGTAGTCCCAGATCTTCTTGGTGAGTTCGCCGCGTGGCAGGGGAGTGGAACCCACAATGGCAGACAGAGCTTCGTCAGGCTGCACGGGTTTCATCAGCGCCGCGTTGGGCTTACGAGTGGTAGGAGTGTCGGATTTGGCCATCGGCATCCTTCGATGAGGGGTGAGGCGCTGTCAATGAGGGGGATGCGGTTGATTTTACATCTTTTTTCGGGCTCGCAGACGTCAGGCGGTTAACTTTTCCTAACTGACTGGCGCAGCGTGAGCTCTCTTTTTTATCAATAATAGACGAGCAATCTTGTTTCGATTGCCAATCCCAGGCCTTGTCCTTTCTTGCTCCGATGCTGCTTCGCTCAATTGTTCTCAAGCTGCGCTGGATCATTGCCCTCGTAGCGATGGCAGCGGCCGTGGGATCGGCGGTGGCGCTGTTTTTGTGGAGCCTGGATGCGGTCACCCACCTGAGGTTTGAGCATCCCTGGCTGTTGTTCTTGCTGCCGCTCGCAGGGATCGCTGTGGGGGCCATGTACCATTGGCTCGGCAAGGAGGCGGAAGGAGGAAACAATCTACTCATTGATCAAATCCACGAACCAGGGGGCGGCGTGCCGCTGCGCATGGCACCGCTGATTTTGGTTTCAACGGTCATCACGCATCTGTTTGGCGGTTCGGCGGGGCGGGAAGGGACGGCGGTGCAGATAGGTGGTGCTTTTGCTGGAGGCGTGGCACGTTTGTTCCGCTTGTCTCACGGGGAAGTGAAGCTGCTTCTGATGAGTGGCATCGCGGCGGGGTTCGGTGCAGTATTCGGCACGCCGCTGGCAGGCACTGTATTTGCCATTGAAGTACTGGCCGTGGGACACATGCGATCACGGGCGCTCATGCCTTGTCTGATCGGAGCGATGGTGGGCGACTGGACGTGCCATGCCTGGGGGATCGGCCACATGGAGTATCACCTTCACTTCATGAATGATGTCGCTGCTCCAGCGCATCTGTTTCATTTGGAACTCGGCCTTCTGGTTAAAGTACTGGCAGCGGCCGTGGTGTTTGGACTGGCGAGCCGCCTGTTCTCTGAAGTATCTCATCAAGCCGGTGCGCTGGCCAAACGGCTTTGCCCCTCGTCCGTTCTACGACCTGCGATCGGCGGCGTGTTGGTGATAGCCTTGGTGTATGCGCTGGGCACACGCGACTATCTGGGCTTGGGCGTCTGGTCCTCAGATACGGGCGCACCGGTCATTAGTTCGTTTTTCGCGGATGCTCCTTTCCGACCTTGGGCTTGGTGGTGGAAGCTAGTCTTCACAGTGGTGACTTTGTCCACGGGATTTAAGGGCGGTGAAGTGACGCCGCTATTTTTCATCGGAGCAGCGCTGGGACATGCGCTCAGCCCCGTCCTCGGCGGTCCGGTGGATCTCTTCGCGGCGCTCGGTTTCATCGCCATCTTTGCCGGTGCGACCAATACCCCGCTGGCCTGCACGCTCATGGGCATTGAGCTCTTTGGCGCATCCAATGGGGTCTATTTCGCGGTGGCCTGTTTTGTCGCCTACCATTTCAGCGGGCAAAGCGGAATTTACATGTCCCAACGGA
>JAQGPI010000648.1 GCA_028293175.1 Verrucomicrobiaceae bacterium
CCATCAGGCGGCTCCGACCTGCATGTGGTTTATGGTCCAAATGAGGCGGGCAAGAGCTCGCTGTTGCGCGCCATTGGCGACCTGTTGTTTGAGATTCCGGTTCGCAGCACGGATGATTTTGTGCACGAGTATAAGCGCATGAAGATCTGCGCGGATCTGCGAAGTCGTGATGGCCGCACGCTCAGCATTCAGCGCCGCAAACGCGCAAAGGAAACACTGCTGGGCGCGGACGAAGCGCCGCTGCCGGATGATACGCTCATCAAGTGGTTAGGCCATGCGGACCGGCGTTATTTCACCACCATGTTCGGCCTTGCCTCGGCGGAGCTGCGCAAGGGCGCAGAGGAACTCTTGCGAGGCGAGGGCGATCTCGGTAAGGCATTGTTCTCCGCCAGTCTCGGCGGCACGCCGGTGCACAAGATTCAGGAGGCGCTGGAAGAGAGCGCAAAACTGTTGTTTGCCAATCGCGCGAGGGCTAGCATCCGTACAAATGCGGGTGCTCATGCCGAGGCGATGAAGCTCTCGAAGGATTGTCTCATCAAGGCCGAGGACTGGGAAACTCTCGAGCGCGAAGTGGCAGAGGCGACGCAGCGGCAGGCGGTCATTGATGAGCGGAAGCTCGAGCTGCAAAAACAGATCGACTGGATTCAACGGTGTTTGGATACACTGCCAACCCTGGGCAAACTACGAGCGAAGAAACAGGCCATCGCCGAGCTTCCGCCCGCACCGCTGGTGCCCGCCCATTTCGTGAATGAGGCGCGTGCTGCTTTGCTGGCAAAGCGGCAATTGGAGACGGAACTGCGTCGCTGTTGTGAAGAGATCGCGCGGCTAGGAGTCTTGTGGAAAGCTTGTCAGCCACGTGAGGACCTACTGGAGCACGAAGTAGAGATCGAATCTCGCCACCAGGCCTTTAGTCTGTATTACGAGCAGTGTGCACGCCTCACTAAAGCCGAGGCAGAGCTGGCGGCACAGGAGCCTGGGCTACGGGCTGCTATGCGCGATCTAGCGATTGCGGGCGAGCTGGAAATCCTTGAAACACTCCGGCTGACGGCGGCGGACATGGCCAGGGTGAGGGAGCTTGCCACAGCGGTCACCACCAGCGGACAACGACTTGAGGCTCATGCGCAGACTCTGAGGGACAAGGAGGCAGCGATCAGTCAGCTTCAGTCCAAACTGGACCGATTGGTAGCCAAGGAAGTGACGTCTGTACGCGAGGCTGTGATACAATCAGCCGCCGCCGCCGAAGCCCAACGCAAGCTGCCCGATGCGCAGGCTGACACGGCAAAGGCCGAGCGTGAAATGCGCTCACAGCAGGCTTTTCTCGTGGGTGCACCCCCTGAGACCGTAGACGCCTATGCTTTGCGACTTCCCGCCAAATCATCCACTACTCTGTTGCAGACCGAACAGGAGGAACTGCTAAGGTCGAAGAAGGCCCTAGAAAATGAATTGGCTGAGACTAACAAGCAGTTGGCGAAATGGAAGCGTGAGCTGGCCCAGCTTGAACGACGGGGTGCGCTGCCTTCGGTTAAAGATTTGACACAAGCTCGCGAACAGCGTGAGACTGTCTGGCGCAAAATTGTCGGTGTCTGGACCAGTGGCGATGCTGAAGGCCGTGAGTCACTGGCGATCCTGCACGAGCAAAGCCAAAAGCACGCCGATGTGCTGGCGGATGAGCTGCGGGAGCATGCCGATCAGGTGGCGAAGGCGGATCAAGTTCGCGATCACATCGCGGAAGGTGAGGAAGACATCGTTGCAACGACTGAATGCTTGCGGCTTCTCGACCAGTCGCTGTCGCAGTGGCAGGAGCGGTGGAACGATTTGTGGCAGCCTGCGGGCATTGCGGCTCGCTCGCCGGAAGAGATGAGCGAGTGGCGGGACCAGTGGCTGGAGTTTCGTCGTCGGTTTGAACGCTGGCAGTTGTTAAACGACGGGCTTGTTGGCAGTCAGGCGTTGATCACGCGGGCGGAGCAATGCTTGCGTGAGGCCTTGCGGGATGGCCAGGGCCGCGCCTTTGACGTGCTTTTCGAGGAGGCACGGCGCATGGTGGTGAAGGCTGATAACGATCAAGGCGCAAGGACGGCGTTCGAGCAGGAGCTTGCCCAGGCGACGCAGGAACGTGATCAGTTGAGCAAGCTTGGCGAAGGTCTGGCGGCAGCGGCCAAGGCTGCGATTGAAGGTTGGAAACTGTTGGCAAGGGAATTGCATTTGAACGCTGAAATCAGCCCTGCGGCGGGACTTGATTTGGTCGGACGTCGCCGGGAGTTGATTCAGCGGTTCGATGCTTGGAAGGATTTGCAGAGTCAGGCTCAACAGCTTCACAACGACACGGTGAAATACGTGCAGAGCGTGGCTTCGCTGGCCACGACGCTGGGCTTTTCGAAGGCGAACGCTGATGTTCTTGACGGCCAGCTTTGGCGATCACTTAGTGAGGCGCGAGAGGCGCGGAACACGCAGCGGAAGCTTGCCGTGGATATGGAGGCCGCTCGATCTAAAGAACATGCTCTGCTGAGCGAGGCTGAAGCTTTGACAACAAAGCTGGAAGGCGTGCTCCGCTTGGTGGCGTTGCAGGACCTAGAGG
>JAQGPI010000406.1 GCA_028293175.1 Verrucomicrobiaceae bacterium
CCGCTTGGTGTTTTTCCCTCATTGTTCTCTTCAGCCTCGATGCTGCGGCGCGGGAATTTACGGATGTGCAGGGCCGCAAGCTGGAAGGTGAGCTTGTCAGTGTGAGCGGCCCGCAGGCGGTCATCAAGCGCACGGCGGATGGCCAGGCGTTCACGGTGATGGCCAGCCAGTTCTCTGCCGACGACCAGAAATTCATGCAGGAATTCGGTGCTGCCCAGGCCCGCTATGTGTTTGAGGTGAAGCTGGTAAAGGACAAGCTGGGTGCCACCAAGACAAAGCAGAACAATGTCACCTACACCTCCGAAGAATGGGCCTACAAGGTGGCGCTGACCAACCGCTCCACCCTTGATGCCGAGGATCTGCGCGTCGATTACTGGCTGTTTTTGAAGTCAGACGACGGCAAGATCAAGGCTGGGCCACGGGTACAGCAGTCCGGCAGCACCACCGTGAAAAGCTTGAAACGCTCGGGCATCTACCAGTTCCAGACCAAGACCTTGAAACTCTCGCGCCAGGAGCTGGATGGCGGCTTCTACTTTGCGGACGGCACCAAAAACAAGGCGCGCGACAGCGTGGGCGGCGTGGCGATGCGGTTTTTCAAGGGCGACAAGGAAGTGTATGCCTGGGCGACGGACCCCGATTTGCTAAAGTCGGCCTCTGGCCGAACCGGATCCGAGTCCGCCAACGAGGCAGCGCAGTAGCGTCCGGTGAAGGTGAGCGGGTGGCACGTTGCTGATTTGCCATTCTTTCAGGGCGTGCAACAGTAACCGCCCCTCACCCATGGAACTTCTTCGTCTTCCCGGTCGCGCCTTCATTGACTTCCTCCACTACCTCGGGCAGCTCGCCGCCCTGGTGGCGGATCTGTCATGGTCGGTGAGCCGCGGCATTCTGCGCTTGAAGCTGGTGGCGCGCCAGATTGTGGAGATCGGCTATGGTTCGCAGACGGTGGTGATCGTTACGGGAGCCTTCACGGGCGCGGTGTTCACCTTCCAGTGCTACACCAATTTCAAGCAGTTCGGTGTGGAATCAGGTGTAGGGGCCATTGTCTCCGTAGCGCTGTGCCGCGAGCTTGGGCCTGTGCTGGCGGGCCTGATGGTGGCCGGGCGGGTGGGCGCGGCGATGGCGGCGGATATTGGCACCATGAAAGTGACGGAGCAGATCGATGCCCTGCGTGTGATGGGGGTGGACCCCGTGGGATACCTCGTGCTGCCGCGCTTCATCGCCATGCTGGTTTCCATGCCGCTGCTCATCGCTGAAAGTATCACCTTTGGGCTCATCGCTTCGTATATAGTCACTGTCTTCGGCTACGGCGTGCCGGAGCCCTGGTTCATCAGCCACATGAAGGAGCACACAAACATGACTGACCTTTCCGTGGGCATGATCAAGGGCTTTGTCTTCGGCATCATCATCACCCTCATCTCCTGCCACCAGGGCCTCATCGCCAAGGATGGCGCGGTGGGTGTTGGCAATGGCACCACCCGCGCTGTGGTGATCTCATCCCTTACCCTTTTGATCCTGAATTTTTTCCTCTCCATCCTGCTCAACTACGTCTTTCCCATGGGCGCTGCATGATATTGTCCTCCGCCATGCCTGTTCCTGCGTCCAAATCGTCCAGCGATGCCTTCATCGAGGTGCGCGGCCTGCACAAGGCCATCGGCTCGCAGAAGATCCTGTGCGGCGTGGACTTGCGCGTGCACAAGGGCGAGACCCTGGTGATCATCGGCCCCAGTGGCGAGGGCAAGACGGTGCTTATGAAGCATGTTATCGGCCTCATGCGCCCCGATCAGGGCGAGGTGATCGTGGAAGGCCTGCATGTGGAAAAACTGCGTGAACGCGAACTAAAGCCGATCCGCGAAAAGGTGAGCATGATGTTTCAAAACGCTGCCCTCTTTGACAGCATGACGGTGGAGGAAAATGTCGCCTTCCCACTGGTGGAATCCGGGGTGAGGGACCGCAAAGAAATTGAGAGGCGCGTACACGAGGCTCTGGAGGTGGTAGATCTTGCCGAGCACGGCAAGAAGCTGCCAGTGAATCTCTCCGGCGGTATGCGCAAGCGCGCCGGGATCGCGCGCGCCATCGTGGGCCGCTCGCATTGCATTCTTTACGACGAGCCCACTGCCAGCCTTGATCCTCTCGTTTCGGATGTGATCGATCAGATGATCCTGCGCTTGCAAAAACGCTACGGCGTCACCTCCCTCGTCGTCACCCACGACATGAAAAGCATGTACACCATCGCCAACCGTGTGGCCATGCTGAAGCGCGGTGTCATCAAGTTCCTAGGCACCCCCGACGAACTGCGCAACTGCCCTGACGAAGAGGTGCAGGACTTTATCAACGGCCGTTCCGGCATTACCGCCTGAGCCTATCCCCACACTATAGTTTATGGAAGAACGCGACAAAAAAACAGAGCTGCTGGTGGGCCTGTTCCTCTTCATCGGCCTCATGCTTCTTGGCGCGCTGATCCTGCAATTCGGCTCGGTGCGGGAGGTGCTGAAGAAGACCTATGAAATAACCGTGCCGTTCGCCGACGGCACCGGCATCAAGGAGGGCACGCCAGTCATGCTCGGCGGCTCCAAGATTGGCAAAGTGCCGCGCGTGCCGAAGCTCAACGCACAGTTTAACGGCGTGATTATTGACCTCGAGATCTATCAGGACAAGAAGATCCCCAAGGACGCGAAATTCAGCATCGGCACGGCCGGCCTGCTGGGCGATGCCTTCGTGGAAATCCGCCCCACCGGCAAGGATACGAACAACTACATCGAGCCCGGCACGGTGCTCACCCCTGACAACGTTGCCACCAGCGGCGGCCTCGGTGCGCTGCAAGATACGGCCACCCAGGTAGGCAGGAAGGCGGACCTTGTGATGGATGACATGCGCGCCGCTCTGGGTGAAATCAAGGATGCCATGGGCAAGGTAAACAAGGACGCCCTGGGGCCGGATTCCATCAAGCATTTCAAGGACAGCCTCGAGCATTTCAATGGCACCATGGCCCGTCTGGACACGAAGGTGATGGGCGATGAAAATACGGACAACCTGAAATCTGCCATCGCGGATATCAAGGACGGCGCGGCGAGCTTTAAGGGCAGCGCAAAGAACCTCGAAGATACCACGAAGAAGTTGGACGGCACCATTGGCAAGCTTGACCCGATCATCGCGAAAGCGGACAAGGTGATGGTGGAACTGGACTCGGCGTTGAAGTCCTTTAAGACGGTGGGCGATAACCTTGCCGGCGCCACAAAGGGCATGAAAAACGGCCAGGGCTTGTTCAATTCTCTGTTCACTGATGACAAGCTGAAGACCGATTTCCGCGATCTCATTTCAAACATGAAGCACAACGGCGTGCTGTTCTATCGGGACAACGCGGACAAGCGCAAAGTCGAGGAGGAGGAGCAGCGCCGGAGTGCCGCCCCGCCAACGCCGATGCGGCGGAGATAACAGCTGCCGTCGCAAGAAGAAAGCGGCCGGACGCGTCTGCGTGCTCTGCAAAGCACAACGCCTCACGCTCTTGCGAGCGCGGCTACATCTGCAACCGCCCTACTTCAAGGCCTCCTCCAGAAACGCCTTCATCAACGCTGTGCGCGTGTCGTCAAAGAACACTTTTCCGCCATGCGGCGCGCCGGGCAGGATTTCTAACTGCACCGTCATACCTGCCTTTTTGCAGGCGGCGGCCAGTTCCTGCGATTGCTCTGGCGGCATCTGCGGATCAGCGTCGCCGTGGATGAGCAGCAGTGGCGGGTCCTTCGCATCTAGGTGGGTCACGGGGCTGGCGAGTTTTGCCAATTCAGGCTTTTCGTCGGGCTGGCCATCGAGCAACAGTTGCAGGGCGGGCACGCGCATCTTCAGCCCCTGGGGCTTGGATTGCGAAAGGATGGTCATGAGGTTCGAGGCACCGAATAAACTGATCGTAGCACCCACATCGCTGCTTTGATCCAAGTTTGCGCCCACCGTGCCCTCCAGCGCCTTCACGCCATTGGTCACGCCCACCAACGCCGCCAGATGACCGCCCGCCGATGAACCGGCCACGGCCAGCTTTCCAGCATCATAACCATACTCGCCCGCCTTGGCCCGCACAAAGCGGATGGCGGCCTTGATATCGTGTATCATACATGGAAAGGGCGCCACGACGGAGAGCCGGTAATCCACGCTAGCCACGGCATAACCTTGGGCTACCAGCCTGCCCAGCGGCATGTCGCTCTTGTCGCCCGCCCGCCAGGCTCCACCATGGACCCACACGATGACGGGCGTGTTCTTCGCTCCGGGAAGATGCAGGTCCAACTTCAGCGAACTGCCGTCGACTATGGCGTATTCAATGTCGCTCACCACGCGATGCTCTTCGTCGGAGGCGGCCTGACAAGGGAGATAGAGAGCTAAGGCGGGGAGCAGGATGGAGAAGCGCAGGGAGAAAAGCATTGAAAGGAAACGTGCCCTCCCAAGCTTCCTTATCGACATAGCTGAAATCACCGCTCTCCTACAATGTCTTCAGCGTCTCGCGGCCACGGTCCTTGGTCTCTGGGTCATCGCGCTCCTTATTGGGCATCGCCAGACCAGTTTGGATTTGCTTGCGCGCTTCGTCCTTGCTGCCCATGAAGGCTAGGGTGCGGCCTAGCTCAATGTGATGGCTCACGCGGTCGTTTTTGATCTTGATGGCCTTTTCAAAGCACTCCTTCGACTTCTCCAGCGAGGCATTGGGCAGGCCGCCGTACACAAGGCTCACGATGCCTTTGGTGAGCGATCCCATGGTGGCTACGGCCTGGTTCCACCGCCCCATCATGTGCCAAGCGTAGTCGTTTCGGGGATCCAGGTCGATGGCTTTTTGAGTGCTGCCCAGAATGAGGCGCGAGTATTCCACCCGCATCCGTACCGGCACCAGATCAGCGATCCGGCCATAGCAAATGGCCACGGCGAGGTGCGCGTCCGACATCTTGGGCGCGAGCTTCGCTGCGCGCTTAGAGTATCCCAGCGCCGTCTCGCCCGCCTTGCGCTTGGCATCCACATCTGAGATGTCCGTCATTGATTCGCCGTACTGCTTGGCGATCTTGATGAGCAGATCCGGGTTGTTTTCGTCCACCTTTTCCGCCTCAAGGTACACCTTCAGCGCAGGCAGAGTCTTCTGCTGGCTGTCCAGCTTGTCACCTTGAGCGATGAGGCTAGAGGCGGATTCCGCGCCTGCGATGGAGGGCAGGGCGATGAGAAGGGAAAGTAGAAGCGTCTTCATGGTTTGACAAAAAGATAGTGTGATACAATCCATTCTTCGCCGTCACGGTAGCCCCAAAGTTCTGCACAGGCCAGAAAGAACAGCCGCCACCAGATCCACCATTTCCCCGCCTGATCCTCGCCGTAGGTCTCGGCAAAGAGTGGAAAAATCTCCGCCTTGTTGGCGTCCATGTTTGCCAGCCAGGCCTCGCTCGTGCGCGAGTAATGGCGGCCGCTCACGCACCAGTGTTTGTCGATTTTGAGGTGGTCTTGGAAGTAAAGCAGCAGATCATCCGAGGGCATCTGGCCGCCGGTGAAGAAGTACTTCGCCATCCAGTCATCCTCGCTGCGCACCTCGTAGTGATAGGCGTACTCGCGGTGGGTGAAGATGTGCACGAAGAGCTTCCCCTGCGGCTTTAGCCAGGTGCTCACGCGGCGCAGGAGTTCCTGGTAGTTCTTCATGTGCTCGAACATTTCCACGCTCACCACGCGGTCAAAAACGCCTTCGCCCTCGCCTTCATAGTGGACCATATTGGCCGTGCGGATGGTCAGATTTTTCAGCCCGCGCTTGCTCGCTTCGGCATCGATGTGCAGCTTTTGCGTGCGTGAATTCGAGATGCTGGTGATCTGTGCATTCGGGTAGTGCTCGGCCATCCATAAGGAGAGCGATCCCCAGCCGCAACCGAGCTCCAGTATGCGCATGCCGTCCTGCAATTGCGCACGCTCGCAGGTCATCTTTAACATCGCCGCCTCGGACTCATCAAAGGTAGTGCCATCGCCGGGCCAGTAGCCGGAGCTGTATTTCAAATGCTTGCCTAGCACGAGCTGGTAGAAGCGCGTAGGCACCTCGTAATGTTGCTCATTGGCCTCAGTGGTGGCAATGGCGACCGGCATCTGCTTCAAGTCTGCCACGTACTTCAACAGCGCCGCGCGCTGGGCTTCAACAGTGGACTGCTTGTTCTCGCGCAGCGTTTCAGCAAGGCGATGGCGAATGCCCATCCGCAACATGGCATCAGGTAGCAGATTCTTGGCAAGGAGGTTATTGATTGTGCTCATGGGCGGAGGAAATAAGCGTGGCGCTACGAGGAATTCGGCTGCCGGCGGTTCTTGGATTCAGCGATTAAAAGGAGGGACACTGTTTCAAACCTGATGTTGAGGGTTAGTAAATAAATCTTTGCTCAGGTAGGTATTTGTGATCTCATTCAAATAATATGAGTAAAGAAAAATCTCAATGGGCGTGGGTCCTTTACGTGATGTTCATTGTTACTACCACCGGGTTTGCACAGCAGGCCATTGATACTCCGGGCAATATTCTGGTGAACGGTGCCTTCACCGGCGGTACCACGGGATGGAGTTTCCGCTCGGCCGCGAAAACAGGCATGATGGCTGTAGACACGGCGGTAATGCATGCAAACCGGCCCTCGGTGCGGGTGGACAACATCGATTACGATCTCTGCTCGCTTTCTCAAAAAGTAATGGTGAAGCCCAACACACATTATCGGATGACGGTATTCATCAGGACCAAGGATGCGGACCCCGAAAAGCGGGGAGCCAAGCACGGCGGAAGCATGAGCATCCTGGGCGGGTATGTGATGACTCCTCCGGTTACTGGCACCAAGGTCTGGACGCGGGTCATGCGTGAGTTTGACACGGGCAACGAGACTGAAATAGAGATCGGGCTGAACCTGGGCTACTACTACGCTAAAGTCAAAGGCACGGCGTGGTTTGCGGATGCATCCTTGGTCGATGGCGGCAAGGCGCACAGCCGCAAGTAGGGTGAGGGCTATGTCTTCCTCGCCCACGGCACAAAGGCGCTCGTCGTGCGTTGGTACTCAAGATAGGCCTCGCCCTTGCTCTCCACGGCGCATTTTTCGGTGAGCGGGATGCCGGTCACCCGCAGCAGGGCGTACAGGATCATTACGGGCGCATACACGGTGATCCAGCCCCAGGGCGATCCGCAGGCGAAGAGCCAGAAGCCCCACCACACGGTGGATTCAAAGAAGTAGTTGGGATGCCTGGAATAGCGCCACAGGCCTTCCTGGCAGACCTTGCCCTTGCTGTCGGGCTTGTGCTTGAAGGCACTCATCTGCGCATCGCTGATGGCCTCGCCGCAGATGCCAATGAACCACACAATGGCACCGATGATCTCAATGGCGGAAAGCTGCGGCGCGGGGTTAAGGCAGGCGAGCAGGACGGGCACCGAGAGTAGCAGAATGAGCAGCGCCTGAGCCTGGAAGAAGAAAAAGAAATGCCGCGCGAGATGATCCTTCCAATCCTTGCGCAGCACCTGATAGCGCACGTCCTCATGCGGATGATGGCGGGCGATGCGCGTAAGCAAATAGGACCCGAGGCGCAGGCTCCACAGCACGGCCATGGCGGTGGCGAGAATTTTACGGGGAGAGTATCCACTGCCTGCAATTGCATACAGCGGAGCGAGGAACACAAGGCCGTAAGACCAGGCGACGTCCACAAAACTGAAGTTGTTCAGCCTCAGGCTGAGCAGCCATGTGAGGGTGAAGATGACGACGACGATGAGGGCGCCCCAACCGAACAGGGACCAGAATTCAGGTAGCATGGCGTGCGTGTGTGAGACGTCCTGATAACCGCCGCACCAGAGGCAGCGCCGAAAAATAAATGAGGGCGAACAGCACCGGGGCGATGAGTGCCCAGACGACGACGGCATACAAGCCCAGGAGTCCGTAATCGGCCATGAACCTGCCAGGAGCGGCGAAGAACTGGCTGGTCATGCCGGTGATGGAAAGGACGGTATGCGGCAGGCCGAACAGCCATTCGCCGCCCCGGATGAACAGCAGGATGGTGCTGAGCTGCAAGGGGAAGGTGACCTCGCGGAAAGCCTGAAGCACAGGCTGGTTAAGCTTCAATGGAACGCCGACGGCAAGGGTCACCAGCGTTGGAAATCCCAACAAGGGAAAGAGCCCAAGTGTGACCCCAAAGGCGATCGCTAGCGTGATCTTCATTGGTTCCAAGCCCTGCGCGAGCTGGGTGGTAATGGGTTTCAATATCCACCGCCGCCACAAGGATTCGCGCTGGATGGCTTCGCTCATGATCGGCGCAGCAATACGTCTTCAAGTCGTGCCGTGGCGGGCACCCGGAAGAGCTGGATGAGGATGTAGATGCTCATGGCGATATTGCCCAGCAGCATGACGGCGATAAACCAGAGGATCTTTGCCACCCAGCTCCGCTCCTTGTAAGCGAGCCAGCAGTAGAAAGTGATGAAGCCCCAGTAAGTGTCAAACATGGTGGCGATGAACCACGGATGCGTGGCCACGGCGCGCGGCGTATCCCATAAAGCGCACTGCATTGTGGCCCAGGAGGTGACCCAAAGCATGGAGACGAGGACGAGGGTGAAGAGAAAGCGGAGGAATGTGATCATAGTTACGCTCCTCTACGCATGCGAAAGATGCACTCCATCCTCGCGATGCAGCTCTGTGTTACCCGGCTTCGTGTACACTGCTTGCACCACACTGATATTCCGCGTGGCAAAAGCTGCTTCGCAATACTTCAAATAGTAGTTCCACTTGCGGATGAAAGTCTCGCTGTAGCCGAGAGCACGGACGTCTTCCAGGCGGGCATTGAAGTTCACATGCCACTCTCGCAGGGTGCGGGCGTAGCCGCTGCCGATGTCCTCCATGCCATGCATGAAAAGTTCGCCGACTTGCTGGATGGCCTGGTTCACACGACTAACACTTAGCAGCAGGGAGCCTGGGAAAATGTGTTTCTGAATCCAGTCCACTCCGCGCCTCAGTTCGTTGTAGGAGTAGTCCGGCACGGTGATCATCTGGAAGGCGAGCATGCCGCCGGGCTTCAGCACTTGGGTGCACTTACGGAAGTAGGTTTCCAGATACTTGTCGCCCACCGCTTCCAGCATTTCGATGCTGGCGATCTTGTCGAACCGGCCGGTGATGAGGCGGTAGTCCTGCATGCGGATCTCGATTTTATCCGCCAGCCCTGCGGCCTTCACCCGCTGTGTGGCCTCATCATACTGCGCCTGTGAAATGGTGACGCCGGTGACGCGGCAGCCGTAGGTGGAGGCGGCATGGAGACTGAATCCGCCCCAGCCACAGCCGATTTCCAGCACATGGTCATCGGCGGTGAGGCGCAGCTTCTGGCACAGCGCTTCGTATTTTGAGATCTGAGCTTCCTCCAATGTCTGCTCGGCGCTGGTGAAACGGGCGGCGGAGTAGGTCATCGTGGAGTCCAGCCAGAGCTTATAGAAGTCGTTCCCCAGATCGTAATGCTCGGAGATGTTGCGGCGGCTGTTGGTAAGGCTGTTTGGGCGGAGAAGGTGGCCCACACGATTCAGGAACTGCATCAAGCCCACGCCGGGAATGCGGCGCGATGAGCCGTTCATCTTCACATCATGCGCCACGTTGATGATGAACCATTCGATCACCGCTCGCAGGTCGTCTGTCTCCCAGTCGCCCTCCACGTAGGATTCGCCCAGGCCGATGCCGCTGTAGAGCGCGCACTTCTTGAAGAACGCATCGTTGCGCACCCGGATGGTGGCGTGGGGGCTGGTCGAGCCGTCGCTCAGCATCGTCATTTCGCCGCCCGGCAGCTCCAGGGTGAGGCGCCCCAGCTTCATCCTGCTGAGTGCCTTTAACACTAACGTGCGATACAGGCTGCTGGAGCGCGGCTTCTCTTGGAGGGCGGCTTCATCAGCCGTGAGGGGGATGCTGTTCATGGCTTTGTGGATTCGGTGAGAGAGGCGTGGGGGCGGAATAAGTCGCGCTGCATTTCGGGCCGGGTGGCCTTGCGGTGGAAGGGAAGTTTCTTCAACCAGAGGCGGAAGGCCTGCCAGTGGATGCGCCCGATGACGGCGAGGGTAAGCGCGGGGTAGCGCACCAAGTACCAAAGAAGGCGCGCATCGGTGAGCTCGCGACGTTCGCCGTGAATCCAGCTCAGCAGCGTGCGTTTGCCCCCTTCCAAGTCGTCGATATGAATCTTGATTTTGTCGCCGGGCACACTGAGCTGGAAATGGAAGGAGGCATCCAGTGCGCTATACGGTGATACATAAAAATACTTCGGCGTGGTGAGGTCAAAGACACCCCCGCCGTCCGGCTTGTCGATGACGTATGGCTTCATCTCGTGGAAGGTATTGGTCACCTCCGCCACCGCATGGATGGGTGCGCCCTGCTTGTCGAAGAAGAAGTAGAAGCACACCGGATTGAAGATGTAGCCAAGCACGCGCGGCAAGGTGATCAGGCGGATGCGTGCGCCCTCGGGCAGCGTGATGCCGTTGTCCGCCAGATGGCGCGAGATATTGGCCGTGGTGTCGCCGCAGCCGAGATCGAGATGGTCCTTGTCGCGGAAGGCGTAAAGGTTCGCGCGGTTACGGCTGAAGAACCAGAGGCGCTTCTCTAGCAGGGGCAATTCATCCAGCGCGATGTCCATGAAGAACAGCCGGTAGCGGAAACCGTGCCGCTTCGGCGACAGCCGCTCATGCACGACCTCGCAGTCGTAAAGGCAGGATGTAAGCGAAGGGAGCATAGGTAATTTCGGACGACGCGGATAACGAGGAAGAGCGGCAACGGGTTGCGTCTCGTTGGGTCATTCGGAAACAAAGGCCGGGCGGATTCAGGAAAATGTTTCGCAGGGAGCGTGGCTGCACGTTTTCTCCTGGCAAAACCTAACTGCTACGCGCCTCAGTCCCGGCAATCCCAAGGATTGCCGCCGAGCAGCTTCTCGCACACGTTGCAGGCCGAGAGGAATCCGTCTTCGTGGAAGCCGTAGCGCGTCCAGGCACCGCAGAAGAAGGTGCGGCCGGCGGGGTCGTTGAGGGCGGGCACTTCCTTTTGCGCGGCCATGGCTTTGAGATCAAAGAGCGGATGCTCATAATCAATCACCTTGCACACGGCGGCGGCGGGCACATCATCTCCGGCATTGAGTGATACAAAGTAGTTCACTTTATCAGACACGCCCTGAAGCTCGTTCATCCAGTAGTGCGTGGTGGTCGTCAGGCCCCCACCCGGTTGCACCGTCGAGCGATAATTCCATGCGGCCCAGCAGCGCCGGGTTTCCGGCATGAACTGGGGGCTGGTGTGCAGGTGCGTCTTGTTCGCCTGGTACTCAAACGCTGAGAGGACCGAGGTTTCGCGCTCGGTCGCATCGGCCAGCAGGCGCAAGGATTGGTCGGCGTGTGAGGCCATGATCACGCGGTCGAAGCGCTGCATGCCGAACCGCTCCGTGGTGATCTCCACGGCCAGCGGGCTGCGGCGCACGCTGGTCACCGGCGTCTTCAAATGAATGCGCTCGGCGAAAGGCGGCACCAGCCGCTTCACGTACTCGCGCGAGCCACCATCGACAGTGCGCCACTGGTGCTGTGTGTGCAGGCCCAAGAAGCCGTGGTTGTGCCAGAAACGCAGCAGGGTGATGGCTGGAAATTTCAGCATCTTGTCCGGCGGCGTGGACCACACAGCGCCGCCCATGGGCACGAGATAGCGATCAATAAAGTCCTGCCCGTAGCCGCGGGCCTGCACGTACTCGTCCAGCGTCATGAACTGGAAAGCGGGATCGTTGAGAGCGCCCACGGCCTCGGTATTGAAGCGGTTGAGCTGCATGAGGAACCGCCAGTGGCGCAGGCCCTAAAGGTTGCGCCGCTGAGCGAAGAGGGTGTTGTAGCCCGCGCCATTCCATTCCACGCCGGAAGGGCCGTGCTGTACGCTGAAGGACATGACCGTCTCCTTGGTCGGCACCTTCAGCTCAGCAAAAAGACGGGTGAGGAGGGGATAGGTCACCTCATTGTAGACCATGAACCCGGTATCGACCGTCACCTCCTTGTCACCCTCCGGCACCGCGATGGTATTGGTATGGCCGCCAATATGGTCACCGGCCTCAAAGATCGTGATGTCGTTGCGCTTGTGCAGAAAGTGAGCGCAGCCCAGGCCTGAAATGCCGCTGCCGATGATTGCGATTCGTTCCATGGTAGGAGTGGGTGACGATGGGTGATCCGCAGAGGGCGGCAGATGGGATTCAGGAAAGTGCGGCAGTTGTGCGCGACACAACGAACTGCCCTTGAGTCCTGCCGGCCCCTCAACCCCGCAGCCGCACCATGAGTGCCTTCACCGCCGCCTCGCGCTGTTGATGCCGCAGCATCTCAAGCACCTCGTCGTGGACCTCCTCAAAGGCCGGGATTCGTGCGGGCTTTTTCTCGATCAGCTTAATGATGTGCCAGCCGAGAGTTGTCTGCTCCGGCTTGCTATGCTGTCCTGGTGAAAGGGAGGTCACACCGGCCATGAAATCGGCTGGCATGCGCTGGCGGGTGAACCAACCCAGATCACCGCCTCGGACCTTGCTGCGCTCGTCGTCAGAGGCTATGGCGGAGAGCTGTTCCAGCGTCGTCGCGATGGTGAGCAGTTGCCGGTGCAGCGCGCGGATCTCTGGCTCGCGGTCCGACTTGTCCTTCTCGTGACCTGATAGAAACACATGCGCCGCATGAAAGCTTTCTGGCACGATGAGTTTTGCCTGATGCTTAGCAAACCAAGCGCGCGCCTCCCCATCCGTTACTTTGGCGAGCTGGGGTTCGATCTGCTTGTTGATCCAGGCGAGATCATCCAGCGAGGCCTGCATTCGCTCCCGCAAACCGGCTTCCGTCAGGTGCTGAAGCGCGAGGCGCTCGGGAAAGTCCGCCTCATCGGGGAACTGCTTGATGAACAGGCGAAGTTCTTCATCCACGCCCTTGGTGGACTGGCGCGGCGAAGTGTCCGCGAGCCGCGCGGCACGCACCAGCGCGCCATCCACCATCTTGCCGAGAACCTGTTTTCGTATCTCCTCGCGAGTCGTGTCATCGAGCGCCGGGAGGTTCACGCCCCTGCGAAAACAGTCAGCTTGCACCGCTTGATCCAGATCTCCTTCGGTGATGACCTGCCCATGCACCGTGGCGGCCGGTGGAGCGCTAAGCTGCTGGCGCGCAAAGCGTTCCATCGGCCCGTGCCAGACGCACACGTCCAGCGCGAGATACAGGGCGACGATGAGGCAGAGATTGAGCTTCATCGGATTTCCTTGTATTGGCGGTGATTGTTAGGGGGTCAGTTCCGCCACTGCTTTTTCAAGTGAGGCCACGTCCTCAATGCTCAGCACCTTCACCGTCTTGTCTATGCGCTTCATAAGGCCAGCCAGGACGCCGCCGGGGCCGCATTCGATGAACAGTGTATTGCCGTGCGCAATCAATGACGTCATGGATTCCGACCAGCGCACGGAGCCCGTGACCTGGCTGGTGAGCGTGTCACGGATTTCCTTGGCGGTGCTCACGGCGCGCGCTTCAAAGTTGCATACCACCGGCACCTTTGGCGTAGCGATGCGGATGTCTTTCAGCACGCCAGCGAGCTTGTTCTGGGCCGATTTCATGAGGCGCGAGTGGTAGGCGCCTGCGACGGTAAGTTCGACTGCCTTCATGATGCCCTTGGCCTTGGCTCCGGCCACGGAGGCCTTAATGCCCTCCACGCCGCCGCTCAGCACAATCTGCCCTGGCGCGTTGAGGTTTGCCACATCCACATCGTTCTCAGCGGCCAGTTCACGCACCGCTTCCTCCGTGCCGCCGATCATCGCGGCCATGCCGCCCTGCGTTTCATCACAGGCTTGCTCCATGAAACTGCCGCGCTGGAAGACCAGCTTTAGCCCTGTCTCAAAATCAAAGGAGCCCGCTGCTGAATGCGCGGTGAATTCGCCCAGCGAAAGGCCCGCCGTAGCCACCACCTCCAGGTCCGGCACCTGCTCATGCAGCACCTTCCACACGGCCAGACCATGGGCGTACAGCGCGGGCTGGCAGCGCGAGGTGCGGGTGAGTTCCTCCACGGGCCCCTCGAACATCACGTTGGAAAGGAAGAAGCCGAGCTTTTCATCGGCCAGTGCAAACAGCGAGCTCACGGCCGGAAACGCTTCCGCAAGATCCTTCCCCATGCCTGGCTTTTGCGCACCCTGGCCGGAGAACAACAGAACGACTTTTTTACCCATGAAATGTGTGTGGTAACGAGATGTTAAATGAGGCTGTCCAGCTCAGGCCGGACGCAATGAGGCCAGTTCTCTAAACCGGTCTGCGTGCCGCACAACCGTTTCTTCAATCAGCTCCGCCCCGCGCCGCATCGCCTCGGCCAGCGGCATGGCCTCGGGCTTCACCGCATAGGCTTCATCGAAACGGCTGCGCACCGCCTGCGAGTCCTCCACCGTGCCTGCCACGGCAATCACTGGCAGCCCGCGCCTGCGCGCCATCTCGGCCACGCCGGCAGGACCCTTTCCAAAGAGTGTCTGGCTGTCCACTTTGCCTTCGCCAGTGACCACCAGCGTGGCATCTGCCATGCGGGCCTCCAGGCCGGTCACCTCGGCGATTAAATCGAAGCCGCTGACCAGCTTGGCGTTGCAAAAACTCATCAAACCAAAGCCAAGCCCTCCCGCTGCACCAGCGCCAGGCACATCGCGATGATCCGTACCTAGATCGCGCTGGATCATATCAGCAAGCCGGGTGAGACGTGCTTCAAAAAAGGGCATGTCCGTAACGCCTTTTTGAGCGCCGTAAACACGCGTCGCGCCGCGCTCGCCCAGCAGCGGATTGTCCACATCACAGGCGACCAGAATTTCCGGTAACGGCCGGGGACTGCGCTCGATGCGCACCACACGCTCGAAGTCTTGCGGCAGGTCTGTTACTTCATCGCTCTGCGCGTCGATAAAACGGCAGCCCAGTGCGCGTGCCATGCCGATGCCGCCATCATTCGTGGCGCTGCCGCCAATGCCGATGATAATGCGGCGCGCACCGTTTTTGACGGCATCACACATCATCACACCTGTGCCGTGCGTGCTTGCCAGATGCGGCGTGAGCGGCTGGTCCAAAATCTGCGCCAGCCCCGAGGCGGCGCTCATTTCCATCACCGCATCGCCATTCGGACACAGGCCGTAGCGTGCGATGGCGGGCCGCCGGATGGCATCGGTGATGCCCACTTCCTGCCAGTGGCCGCCCATGGCCGTGATGATCGCTTCGCAGGTGCCTTCGCCGCCATCGGCGATGGGGCAGAGATCGCAGGGCAGGGGATGCAGCGCACGAGCCACCGCCTCACCGGCCTGCGTGGCCGTGAGGCTGCCCTTGAACTTGTCCATCGCGATCAGGATTTTTATTGAAGGATAGCTTGGATGATTTGATTTCTGCGAACCCGTAACCGCCTTCCGCAGCATCGGGGAGATCGAAAATTCCTCATCCTCGTTAGGGGCGTTCCAACTGGCCCAATCGTCGATGACGGGTTTCAACAAGACCTGATCCCGATGAAGAATGGCTGTGACGGCAAGCCAGACCTCATTCATCCAATGCCGGTTGGACAAATCGCTAGGGAATGTCGAGCGCAGCAGGAGGTTAAAAGTGCTCAACCATAGCGCGGCACATGCCTTACGCTCATCAAGAGTGGTGGCTGGCTGTTCGTAAAAGGATAGAATTTCGGGCAGCTTTTGGTGCGGGACATCGACTTCCAGTTCCCAATCCTGGCAATAGGCATCGGTAGGCTCAAGGCCAAACCTGCGCTCGAGTGATCGGCCTATGTGCCGGGAAACCCCACCCCACGGGATCTCAGCTTCTGAATCCGAGAGCTCTGGAGAGTTCAAATTCATGAAGAGAGCTATGCAGGGATAAGCCAGGGGGCGATAAACCTTGCCTAACAAACGCCTGCGCCACAAGGGACGGATGCTTCCGCCTCCTCGTCACAGCAGGAATCGGCGGCGCATGCCGGATACAGCGGGCGGTCCAGATCGGCCTCGGGGGCCAGCATCGCCGGGTTCGGGCTTTGCGGGGCAAGGCCGAGTTCGCGCAGCAGCTCCATGTCCTCGTTCGCACGCGGATTGGCGGCGGTGAGCAGCTTGTCGCCGTAGAAGATCGAGTTAGCACCAGCGAAGTAAGCCAGCGCCTGCGTCTCCTTGTTCATCTGCGTGCGGCCCGCGCTCAGGCGCACCTTCGCCTTTGGAATGGCGATGCGCGTGACCGCGATCATGCGCACCAGCGAGAAGCTGTCCACGGGGGCCACGCCTTCCAGCGGCGTGCCCTTCATCGCCATCAGCGAATTGATGGGCACGCTCTCGGGCTGCGGGTTGAATTCGCTCAGCACTTCCAGCATTTTTAGGCGGTCATCGATGCCTTCGCCCAGGCCCAGGATGCCCCCGGCGCAGACGCTCATGCCCGCATCCTGGGCGTTGCGGATGGTGCGGAGACGGTCATCAAAGGTGTGCGTGGTGACAATGTTCGGATAATGCTCCGGCGAGGTGTCGATGTTGTGGTTGTAAGCCGTCACGCCCGCTTCCTTCAGCGCCTTGGCTTCTTCGGAGCCGAGTTCGCCCAGCGTTACGCACACTTCCATGCCCAGCGTGCTCACGTTGCGCACGATATCCAGCACCTGGTCAAACTTTTGGGTGCCCATGCGCACGCCTTTCCAGGCCGCGCCCATGCAGAAGCGCGTGCTGCCGCTGGCCTTCGCCGCGTGGGCCTTTTCCATCACCTGTTCGGTGCCCATCAGCTTTTCCGATTGCACACCCGTGGTGTAGCGGGCGCTCTGCGCGCAGTAGCCGCAGTCTTCGCTGCAACCGCCGGTCTTGATGCTCAGCAGGGTGCAGAGCTGCACTTCGCGTTCGGGCCAGTTTTCTTCATGCACGGCACGGGCCTGCTTCAGGAGTTCGAAGAAAGGCTGATGGTAGAGGCGATGGAGTTCTGAGTAGTTCACAGCCGCCATCCATAGCGGAACTGTGCGGCGGATTCAATGTCGAAGAGTGCGGGCGGCGAGGGGTATGAAAAATGGAACGCAAAAGGCTGGCTATTGGGCATCGCCTGAGTGAATCCTGTAACGGATGACCCTAAACTTCACCTTCACGGAGTACGACGCGCTGGCATTCCACGAGCGATTCTACCGCGATTCCAAGTCCTATCAGGCGATCCGAAATCGGGTTCGGTGGTCTGTACCATGCATTTTCGTTGCGATGGCTTTTTGCTTCCCAAGGGAGGTTGACTTTCCGTTGGTCAGACCTGTTCTCTTCTTCGTTTTCGCAGTTTTGTGGTGGTTTCTCTATCCGAGACGTTTTGATGCCCGGGTTCGCTCCCTCGCAAGGAAGCAAATGCAAGAGTCCTCATACGCCAAAACTTTCGGTGCTTGCGAACTGCAACTGCTCGACGAGCATCTGTATTCGATGTCGCCACTCGGCACGAGCACCTATGCTTGGGCGAGTGTTGACCGTGTGGTGATGGATGCCGACTATCTCTTCATTTTCCTTGTGGGCGCTCGCGGGTATTCCATCCGAATCTCTGAGATAGGTCAGGAAGCAGCGCAGAGGGCGCATGATTTCATCGCGGCACGCATAAGGCCCTGTCTTCCTCCTCCATTGCCTTGACCTGGCTCGCTAATGATAGGGACTGCTCGCTTCACTGCTGCGCACTTGTGGTTAATCCGATCCCTTGATTGCACGACCCGCGTCCTGACGTTCATGATTCATCACATGAAATTTTCCTTCCTTCCGCTTCTCCTTCTTCTCACTGCCAGCCTGCACGCCGAAGACAGCAAGCTGCCCAACACCTTTGTTGCCGCCCCCGAGCACGAGGAGCACGCCGAGGTCCCGCATGGCAAGCTGACGAAGATCGAGGGCTGGCAGTGCAAGGCCTTCCCGGGTACCGTGCGCGATTGGTGGATCTATGTGCCCGCGCAGTACACAGCGGACAAGCCGGCGGCGCTGATGGTCTTCCAGGATGGTCACGACTACGTGGGGCCCAAGGGCAACTGGCGCACGCCCACAGTCTTCGACAACCTCATCGCCAAGGGCGAGATACCCGTGACGATTGCCGTCTTCATCAATCCCGGCCACGATGCCACCAAGCCGAAGCCGCAGAGCGCCTGGCGTGTGAGCAACCGCAGCTTTGAGTATGATTCCATGGGCCCGCGTTATGCCGGGATGCTCATTGATGAAATCATCCCCGAGGTGAAGAAAACCTATGCCATCACCGATGATCCCGAAGGCCGCGCCATCTGCGGGGCCAGCAGCGGCGGCATCTGCTCCTTCACCGTGGCCTGGGAGCGGCCGGACCAGTTTCGCAAGGTGTTCAGCACCATCGGCAGTTTCACCGATATTCGCGGCGGCAATGCCTATCAGGCGATCATTCGCGAAACGGAGCGCAAGCCCATCCGCATCTTCCTGCAAGACTCCACTGGCGATCTCGACAATCCGATCGGCAACTGGCCCATCGCCAACCAGAACATGTTCTCATCGCTCAGCTATATGCATTATGATGTGAAGTTCGATTTCACAGAAGGCTACGGCCACAACAGCAACCGCGGCGGCAGCATCTTCCCGGAGGCCTTGAAGTGGCTCTTGCGGGGCTGGGGGAATTGAGGTCAACTAAAAATATAGGGCCAGAGAACAATTGGTTTCTCCGCCGCATGCGAGAAATCAACAGTGATACAAAGTATCAGCAACAAGCCAAAGCTTCTCATATTACCATTCGTGCTCTCTGAGCTCTTTTATGGCCATTCCTAATGAGGCACCGCATTGGCCGCAGACCATTTGATGGCCTCGCGGATATGTTGCAGCGCGAAGGGTGTGCTCAGCGAGCGCAGGTCGTGGCCGAACTCGGTGTAAAAGAAGCGGCCGCCGCCTTCGGTCTGGTGTGTCCAGGCGATGGGATGATCCTTGCCCATGGGCTTGCCGTTGCGGGTTTTGAAGTAATTGCGCACGGGTTCGTAGGTGCTCTCATCCACGCGCATGAGCACCTGAAAACCGGGCCGGCCGGTGACGGGATGGTCGTGATTGGTCCAGTCGGCAGAGATCCAAAATTCCTCCGGCTGGCCCTTCACCGAAGGGTGGTCCTTGCCCGCCGGATCAAGCGTCACCTTGGCGCGGCTGAAGTCGGAATCGCTGTTGAAATCGCAGCCGCCGAGCGCCGTCAGCCATGCCCACTGGGTCTGGTGGACGAGCGTGGCGTGCAGGGCCACGATGCCCTTTTTGCCTTTCACGAACCAAGCTTCCACAGCCTGTCGGTTCGCTTCCTGCAGCACTTTGTCCAGCTCGTTGGCGTTGTTCAGCACCAGCACGTCGTAGCGGGTCAGGACGCCCGGCGTCATGTCCAGCGAGTTTTCGGTGATATCCACCTCGAAGCCGCTTTCATGACCCATGAGCACCAGCCAGCGGTTGATGCCCGGGATGTCCGGATGGCGGTAGTAGCCGGTGTTGGAATAGACCAGCACCTTCAGTCCCGGACCTCCGGCAGTGGCTGGGGCGGTATCGTGCGCCTGTGCGGCAAGGCCGGCAAAGCAGAACGCGGCGGCGATCAGTCTAACAGATAAAAGCATTATTCGAAAAGGACGGGGATGCATCAAGCGGATGATAGCCATTGGGTTGGGAGTGGAAAGAAAGTTATACTGCGGGCGCGGGACCGGTTTCTTTCGCCCTTTTCTGACACAACCGCGGCCCGCGCGCCGTTTTAGCCGCATGCCTACACGCCGTTTCTTTCTCGCTGGTCTCAGCACCGCCGCCGCCGCCTCGTTTGTCCAGACCGTACGCGGCGCCCCTGATCCGAAGAAGGATGTGGTCGTGGGTCACGGCACGCACCGATACAAGGTGAACAAGGAATGGGTGGCACCGGGGCAGGGGAGGCATCACCCGATCCTCAATTGCCACGAGATGGTGCAGGTGAAGGACGGGCGCTTGTTCATGATCGGCGATCATTGGGACAACCAGATGCTGATTTACAAGCCCGACGGCTCGATCCTCGATTCCTGGGGCACGGTATGGCCGGGCGGTCACGGGCTGACGCTGAGCAATGAGAACGGCGAGGAGTTCCTGTTTGTGACGGACTCGGGCCTGTGGAAATCGGGCACGGGCGCTTACCGGCAGACGGGGCGTGTGACAAAGATCGATCTCACTGGCAAGGAAATCTTCAGCATCAGCCATCCGATGAGCGTGGGGGCGTATGAGGCGGATATGATTTTCAATCCCACAGAGACTGCGATTGCGCCGAATGGCGACATCTATGTGGTGGATGGCTATGGCTCGAACTACGTGCTGCGCTATGATCGCAACGGCAAGTTTATCTCCCGTTTCGCCGGGAAGGACGGCGTGCCGGAGCAGGAGCGGCTGAACAACGCACATGGCATCACCATCGACCTGCGCAATGGAGCGGACAAGGCCACGGTGCTGGCCACCTCGCGGGTGGACCAGTGCTTCCGCCGCTTCACCATGGAGGGCAAGTACCTGGAAACCATCAGCGTGCCCGGCTGCAAGGTGTGCAGGCCTGTGATTGCTGGTAGCGAACTCTACGCCGGTGTTTGCTGGTCGAACGATCCAGTGGCAAGCAAGCTGCCATACAATCCCTCGGGCTTCACGGTGGTGCTGGATGCGCAGGGCAAAGTGATCTCAGCTCCCGGCGGTACGGAACCTGTCTATGGCGCGGATGGCAAACTGACACCGCTGACTCGTGGTAAAGAAGCCATCATCGATCACGGTCACGATGTCTGCGTGCTGGATACTGGCGACTTGATCGTGTGCCAGTGGAATGCGGGGCAGACTTATCCGATCAAGCTGGAGAAGGTTTAGGGGCGCTTCACTGATATGAACCCCGCACGTCGTTCTACCCTGGTTACTGCAGCGGCTCTGGTGATGCTGCTGCCTTCTGTTTTCGGCGTGGTGACAAGCGCCACGCGGGGGTATCTTTATCTACCGGGCAATCCGCTGTTCTTTTCTGGTCTGATCATCCTTTTCACCCAAGTGCTGTCCAGAGGTAAGACAGCTCGGATCATCCAGCTTATGTGCTTTTTGTTAGCCCTGGCAGATGTGATTCGTTTTCAATTCGGACAATGGCGTACCAATCCCAAATTAGTGGCCGGAGGAGCATTCATTGTGATACCTGTTATGCTCATCGGAGGATGGCAGGCTTACAAATTAAGTCTGAGCCGCAATTCCCCGTAACTGGCAGCACGAGGGACAATCACATTCGGCTGAATCGACCATCAGCGCTACGCAGGGGAAGGGTTGGTTATTTCCATGGATGGCTCCCAATTGGAGGGAAAATACAGCCCGCCGCATCGCATTTTCGGGCTTGTGAGTTTCCTGCGGTTTTCATAGCCTCGTGGTTCAAATTGCTAAATCACGAACATCCAACCGCATGAAATCACTGTTCCCCTCCATCCTCACACTGGCGATGGCGCTGCCTGCCCTGGGCGGCTTGCGCGCTGAAGACGCCCAACCTGTACAGCCGGGCGGCAAGCTGCCGGGCAAGGTGGGCATTCAACTTGTCAAAGTCGCCGATGACCTCGTCGAACCGGTGAGCGTGGCCGCGCCGAACGACGGCACGGGCCGCGTGTTCGTCATTGAGCGCCCCGGCGTGATCCAGGTCATCAAGGACGGCAAGAAATTGAAGAAGCCCTTCCTGGATCTGAAGGACAAGACGATCTCTTCGTTCCTAGAGCTGGGCATGTTCAGCATGGCCTTCCATCCGGACTTCAAGAGCAATGGCAAGGTGTACGTGTGCTATGCGGACCTGTGGTTCAACGGTGCCTCCATGGTCACCGAATTCACGGTTTCGAAGGCCAATCCCGACCGCCTTGATGCTGAAAGCGCTAAGGTGATCATGCAGATCGATTTCCCCTACTGCAATCATCACGGCGGCCAGATCGCCTTTGGTCCCGACGGCTTTCTGTATGTGGGCGTGGGGGATGGCGGCTGGGAAGGCGATGTGATCAATGCCGGCCAGGATCTGCATACGCTGCTGGGCAAGATGCTGCGCATCGACGTTAACAAAAGCAGCGGCGACCGCGCGTACGATGTGCCGAAGGACAATCCCTTCATCACACCCTTGCAGCAGATGACGCTCTTCGGAGTGAGCGAGGAAGCCTTCTCCAAGGTACATCCCCGCGCGAAATCGGAGATCTGGGCCTATGGCCTGCGCAATCCCTGGACCTTCAGCTTCGACAGCAAGACCGGCGATCTTTACATCGCCGACATCGGCCAGAACCACTGGGAAGAGATCGACATGCAGCCCGCAGCCAGCAAGGGCGGCGAGAACTACGGCTGGAAGTTCATGGGCGGCAGCCATCCCTTCCCGCTGAAGGTGACCAAGAACGCCGATGGCACCGAAAAGGCTGAAGACCCGAAGAATTATCCAAAGGTGGGCGTGCTGCCCATCGCCGAATACAGCCACGTGGACCAAGGCATCTGCGTGATCAATCTGGGCGTCTATCGCGGCAAGGAATACCCTGAACTGGATGGCGTTTATTTCGCCGCCGACTGGGGCAGCGGCAAGGTTTGGGGCATGAAACAGGATGGCGGCAAATGGCAGATGGAGGAGATGCTGGATCTCGCCGACGGCCTGCGCCCCACCGGCTCCGGCATCGGTCCTGATGGCGCTATCTACATGACACAGGGCACGGCGGGTTACGGCGGCAAAGTTGATCCGTACATGGAAGAACGCGGTGCACTGTGGAAGATCGTTCCCGCCGACAAGGTGGCGAAGGGCGCGGTGACTGCACCGGTTGCGAAGAAGTAAGCCCTGCGCGACGTACCTTACCGACTCACGAGAAAGGCGGGCCGCGGGGTCCGCCTTTCTTATGCAATAACACACACCTCACCTGCTTTTCTTTTCGTTATGATGCTGCGTTTCTCAGTGGTCCTTGCTGCTGTCCTCATCGGTGCCTTGCCTGTCTTCGGTCAAGCCCCCGCCGGGCACGAGCACACCGGCGAGATTCCGGGTCTGAAAAAGGAGATGTTTGCCGGCATCACGGCTGATGATCTGCTCAAGCTAGGCGACAAGCCCAAGACCGTGAAAGTGGTGCTGGTAGCCACCTTCAATGCGGCCAATTATGGCATGAATTTCAATGGGTTCTCACACGGTCAGGCGGTGCTCACGGTGCCGAAGGACTGGACGGTGAACGCCACCTTCATCAATCCCAGCCCGATTCCGCACAGTGCCATCGTGATTGAGAAGCCTGATACCAAGAAGCTGCAAGTGGCGGAGCCGTACTTCGCCGGCGGCGCGGTGAAGGATCACTTGAAGGGCCTCAGCATGGGCAAGGCAGACTTTAGTTTCGTGGCTGATGAAGCCGGTGAATTTGCCCTCGCCTGCGGCTTTCCCGCCCATGCTGCGACGGGCCATTGGATCACCTTTAACGTGAGCGCGGATGCGAAGGTGCCGACTTTAAAGCTCGGCGATCTGCCGGAGAAGGAGATCAAATAGGAATCGCCGCCGCGCCTCATTTCCGTTGACGGACCGGCATTTTCAGGCCCCTTGCGGTTAATCGTGCAGTTCCCGCCTTCAGGGCGCGGAGCCGCATAGTCCTTCCTCTGTGCCTTCCACCGATACGCATGAAAACGTCCCTCTCCTGTCTTGCCGTTGTTTTTGGTCTTGTCACTGTTCTGAGCTCGCCGTGCTTGCGCGCCGCTGAGATTCATGATGCTGCCGATACCGGCGATGTGGCGGTGATTGAAAAATTGATTGGCGCTGATTCAACGGCCGTCAATCTCAAGGACAAGGCGGGCGATCTGCCGCTGCATCATGCGGTGCAGAAAGGCCAGGCGAAGGCGGTGACGCTGCTGCTTGAAAAGGGAGCGGATGTGAATGCCAGGGGCTTTGATGACTGGACGCCCTTGCACTGGGCCGCGAAGATGGGTTCCAAGACCTTGTGCAAGCTCCTGCTCGAAAAAGGTGCCGACCA
>JAQGPI010000438.1 GCA_028293175.1 Verrucomicrobiaceae bacterium
CGCGCAATATCGAGCTCAATGTATACGATCACCGCTGGAACCCCGTCAAAGTCACCAGCCCTTCTCTCCCGCCTCCCACCGATGCACCCATCCATGCAGATACTGACTGACAGCACGAGGTTCATTCGTGTGTTGATACGCCGGGGAATAGTATTCCTGGTGCCTGCCTTCATGGCGGCATGTCATCTGCCGGACGTCAATTTAGCCACACCCAAGCCGATTGAGGTCAATCTCAACATGCGCCTGGATGTCTACCAGTATACTGGCGATGCGCCGAAACCCACGGAGCAGGTGAAGACGCTAGCCGAAGCGATGGAGCGCCAGCGCAATCGCCTGGAGGAAGTGCAGACGGTGAAGAACAACCGCTTCGTGGGCGAGAACCACCGGGGTCAACTTGAGCTTCGCGAAGCGCCCGCAGGTGAGTGGGGCGAGTATGTGAAACGCACGGTGCAGGCGGAGAATGACGACCGCATGCTGCTCATGCGCAACGAAGCCCAGAAGAGCAACCGCACCCTGAATGAGGTTCAGACTGAGCAGTGGAAACTGCGCATTGAGAAGGCCTTCAAAGGTGAATACATTGAAGTTCCGGGCGACAAGGAGGGGACCTTCAAATGGATTCAGGCCACGGGGCCCAAGGTGAAGGCCAAAGGGGGAGTGAGAGGTGGAGAGGGTTAAAACAGTGAGAGGAAGATGACTTTGAATTCGCTTGCGAAGTCAGGTGGAAATCTTAGGCTCGTCTGCGTCGTAAGCGAATGTTCGCGTGGCATCAAAAGACAAAAAGGGTTTTGGATGTGGAGTGCTGGGCATCATTGTGCTCATCGCTATCTTGGCTTTGTTCAACTTTATCGTTGGGCCGATCATGAAGGCTGGGCGCGATGTTGAGGACGCCCGGGCGGAATTTAAGCGCATGGTGAAGCCGGATGAGCTACGGGAATGGGTTTTGACCCAGCTCAAAAAATATCCTCATCAAGGCTTCAATAATAAATCCGCGCTGGAATGGCCTGCTAATTTTCCAACCTTTTCCGGCAGGCGCTGCGAGGTTTATCTTTATCCCGATTATACTGGCCGCGGCCTCGATCACGCCCAGGGGGCGTCGATTGTCTGGAACTTTCTCGACCAAGGGTTGAAGGTGACCGTTCTTCTAATGCCTGATGGATCGCCCGCCGAGACAGAGAATGAGCAATAATGGGCAAGAGGGATCTCCTTTGACCATCTGAGCAAGTAGCTCATACCGCCATCCCCAGCCTGAAGGCCGTACTCCAGCCGCCGGGCGGAGGTTCCCGGCGTGGACGAACAGAGGCCCCCCTTAAAACTTTAGTTCCTCACCAAAAACCATGCGCGCGGCCTGGGCCACATCCTTGTCACCGCGACCGGAGAGGCAGGCAATGATAACTTGGTCCTTGCTCATCGTCGGGGCGATTTTCTTCACGTACGCCATGGCATGAGCGCTTTCCAGCGCAGGAATAATGCCTTCGGTACTGCTAAGTTCTTGGAAAGCATCCAAAGCGTCGGCGTCCGTAGCGTAAGTATATTCTACACGGCCTTCATCATGCAACCAAGCGTGTTCAGGGCCGATTGCGGGGTAGTCCAGACCAGCACTGACAGAATGGGTAAGCTGGATTTGGCCGTCTTCGTTCGCCAGCAACCAGGTCTTAGTGCCTTGCAGAACGCCCAGACGGCCCCCTTGAAAACGTGCGGCGTGACGCTCCGGTACAATGCCATCGCCACCGGCTTCGACACCGACCATGCGCACGTCCTTGTCTTCCAGGAAGGGGTGGAAAAGGCCTATGCTATTGCTGCCGCCTCCAACGCAGGCCACCAGCATGTCTGGCAGGCGCTTTTCGCGCTCAAGGACTTGTTCTCTGGCTTCCACGCCGATGACACGGTGGAAGTCGCGCACCATCATAGGGAAGGGATGCGAGCCCAGGGCCGAGCCGAGGATGTAGTGGGTTGTGCGCACATTGGTCACCCAGTCGCGCATGGCTTCGTTCACTGCTTCCTTGAGCGTCTGCTGACCAGCGGTAACGGAGACGACCTTGGCCCCAAGGAAGCGCATGCGCGCGACGTTGAGTGCCTGGCGCTCCATATCCACCTTGCCCATGTAGATGACGCATTCCAGCCCGAAGCGAGCGCAGACTGTAGCGGTGGCTACACCATGCTGACCAGCACCGGTTTCAGCGATGATGCGCTTTTTGCCCAGGCGGAGTGCGAGCAATGCCTGGCCGAGGGCGTTATTGATCTTATGAGCGCCAGTGTGGAGCAGGTCTTCGCGCTTCAGATACACCTTCGCTCCGCCAAGCTGTTCGGTCCACCTCTCGGCAAGGTAAAGCGGGGTCGGACGGCCTACATAGTCGTGTAAAAGGTGGTCTAGCCGTGCTTGAAACGCAGGGTCCTGACGCGCCTGGGCATACTCTTCCGTCAGCTCCGTGAGCGCGGCCATGAGCGTCTCAGGTACGAACATGCCGCCGTATTGGCCAAAATGGCCGTGGGCGTCGGGGGAAAGGGATGGCTTCTTGGAACTCATGGGGGCATTCAATCTAGCGTGAACTTACGCGGTGCAAAGTGGTACGTACGGCGAATACCAGTCGCGCGTTATTCCACGACGCGTTCAGGGCACTGGCCCTGCTTTGCTGCCTGCACAGTACAACATCTTTTCCGTGCGGACGTAGATACGCCCGTCGCCAATGGCAAAACTGGCGTTGATGGGGCTGTCGAGCTTGCTGGCGGAGAGCTGTTCAAACTTTGGTCCGGCCTTCACAACGATCACATCACCCATCTGGCTGCCGCAATAGATCTTGCCATCGCCAGCCACCGGGCTGCTAAAGAACTTACTACTCCCCTTGCTGCCATTAAGGCGCTCCTCGTACACAGGATTGCCGGTTTTGAACTCCACGCACTTGAGGATGCCGCCGTCGCCAAGAAGGTACATGTAATCGCCGACGACGAGGGGTGAAGGAACATAAGGAAGGCCTTTGCCAAGATCATACAACTGGGTGGGCTTAGCGGCCTTCAGATCAATGGCGGCCGTTTCCTTGCCGCCGCCACCGGAGCCAAAGGTGCAGAAGAGCACATCATTGTGCAGGGCAGGGGAGCCAAGGCTGCGCTGCTTGTAGCCTGGATTATACTGCCAGTTCATTTTGCCGGTCTTCGTATCAATCCCAAAGACTCCGCTGGCAGTATCCGCGCAGACGAATTCATGCTTGCCTGCTGGCAAATCGCGAACCAGAGGCGTGCTATATGTATTGAGGCAATTAGGAAGATCTAGCTTCCACACTTGCTTGCCGGTTTTTGCATCAAGGCCGTAAATGCCGCTCTTCCATTCCTTCTGCCCTGGTTCCGTGGTGAGATCCTTGCCGCCCTTTTCTGTATCAAATTCGGCGCGCACAATCATGACGCCGTCGGCCACCACGGCGGAGACTCCAGTGCCGTGCTCGTGGATGTAATCGGCCACGTGGTCATTATGCCAGAGTGCCTTGCCACTGTGGTCCAGAGCCAGCGCCTGGATAGTGTTGCCGGTGCTCCAGTTCACGTAGATCCGCTCAGCATCAATGAAGGGAGAGCTGCTGGCGAAGCTGTTGAACTCATGTTTCTTGTGTTCAACGAAGGGTTCCTCATGGCGCCACAACTCTTTGCCCGTCTTGGCATTGATGGCAACGATGGCGCGTTTGCCGGGTTGAGTCTCGGCCGTGACGACGACTGCCTCCTTCCACAATACGGGCGAAGACCAGCCTTTGCCGAGTTCTATCTTCCACAAGGTGTCTGTATCTCCAACCGTGGCAGGCAAGCCGGTGGTCTCCGCAACACCGGTTCCATTCGGTCCGCGGAAACGGCTCCAGTCGGCGGCGTTTGCGAACGAGACGGTGGCAAGAAGGCAGGCAAGGGCGGACGTGGCTTTCATGTGGTTCGAGAATGCGGGCGGCGGATGGAGAAATCAAGATCGTTAACCCGCCCCATGAAGACAGCGGAGACATGCTCGAACTTTCAAACAATCCAATGCAGCGCTAATGCACAGGCAGTACCAGCGCTAAAAGTTTCACTCCTGTGGCACAGGTGCCCAGGCGAATCAGCCCACCCACACGCTCAGCCTCCCTTTTCAGGGCGTCCTCAGCGGCTGACGGCTGTGACCATTGAATTTCCGCTCGGTTCACAGACATCCGCAGGGCATCCGCCGGCGTGGCATACGCGATGAAAATCTCCAGCATGCCGGACAACTGCTGGAAACGGACCTCAATTGCATCTCCGGTGGCGGAGGCATTCAGGGCGGCGGACATAAGCAGGCTCACTAGTAATCAAGCTGTGAAAGTCGGCGCGAGATGGTGACGACTTGGGAAGGCCGGCGGATCTTAAATTCTATTCTGCGGTTATGGGCACTCACATACCACTTGCCGATGAGTTCGATCAATTCGTCGGAGGAGACCGCAAATGATGCTTTGCTTTCCTGGTCGGCGCTGGGTCGCGAGCTTTGGAAGTCCTGGTTTAACAAAGCCAGTGTGTCATTGGCCAGCTTTAACATGTCAGTGAGATGGGTGGACACGCCTGCTCCTGCTGGCCGGAGCAGTTGTTGGAGTTCATCTAGACCCTGCGCGATGGCTCGCAGGGGACGTTTGATGTCATCCACGTTCTCCGTCAAACGCTGCTGACGTTCTTGAAGCAATTTGTTGTTGTGATCAAGCAGACGCCTCAAGGTGACATGGGTGTTCACCCGCGCAATCAACTCGGCTTTTGCAAAGGGTTTGGTGACATAATCCACACCACCAGCTTCGAATCCTTTCACCACG
>JAQGPI010000448.1 GCA_028293175.1 Verrucomicrobiaceae bacterium
GAGCAGGTAATACACAGCAGGGGTGGCCTGCTGGTTCACAGCTTCGGCGGTATAGAAAATGTTAGGCGACATTTCTTCGCCCTCGTACTGCACGGGATAGAAAAGCAGGCCCTTGTACTTCTCGAACACGGGAAGCACCGACTTACGGCTTACGGAAGTCCAGCAACCGAATACGGCGGCGGTCTTGTCCTTGGTGAGAAGCTGCTCTGCCTTTTCAGCAAATAGCGGCCAGTCAGAAGCGCCGTCCACAACAACGGGCTCAATCTTCTTGCCGAGCACGCCGCCTTTGGCGTTGATCTCGTCGAAAGTGAAAAGCAAAACGTCGCGCAACGAGGTTTCGCTGATGGCCATGGTGCCACTGAGGGAATGCAGGACGCCAACCTTCACTGTGTCTTCAGCCTTTGCAGACAGACCAAGAGCAACGGCGAACGGGAGTAGCAGTTTAGAGAAAGAGAATTTCATGCGGAAAGCTTAGTGTGTGGGTCGGGAGTTAGGCGCGGTGCTGGACGAGCCAGCACCGCGCGTGATTGGGAGGAAAGAGGAACTATTAGAAGGCAACGGTGAGACCAGCGGAGCCAACCACGAAGTCGCTGTCAGGATTTGGGATCACACTGTCGTTGGTGTGATAGTAGGTCGCGGCCACGATGGCGGAGACATGCTTCGTAAGGGGGATCGAAGCGGAAACGCCTGCGGAAACGTAGGCGAAGCCGGCGTCACCACCGTGGAAGTTGTCAGTGTCAAACGAGACCGTGACAGGGAAGCTGAGAGCAACCGCGCCAAGCTTGGTACCTGGTGCAATACCGATCTGACCAACAACACCGGTGTCGAAGGGAATCTCATCAGCCACGCGGCCATGGATGGCCAGGAAGGGATTCAACGTGCTGGTGTAGGACACCTTCGCATCAACCACGCTCTCAACCTGGGAGCCGTAGCACCAGGCGCCGTAGCCGAGCTGGAATTTCCAGTTGCCAGTCGTGTAGTAGAAGCCGGCGTTAAGGTCAACTTCCTGCACGTTTTTGCCGATGGTGGTTACGCCCTGGTCGTTGATGTCGGCCCACGTGTTCAAATAGAACTGCAAGCCGCCGCCGAGGTTGAAGTCGAGTTCGATCGAAGGATGAACAAAGGCTTCGCCCCAGTCATTGCCTACGCCCCAGACATCCTGGCCGTAGGAGATGAAGTGGGTTTCGTACATGACGGTGACGTTACCGGTGACAAACGGCTCCTCTGGAGCAGGTGTGACGGCCGCAGTGGACTTGGCCGACGTGGTGCCCGCGAAGGCCGCAGTGCTGAGGGAGCCCGCAGCGACAGCAAGGAGGGCTAAGCGAGCGAATGCATTTTGCTTCAGTTTCATGGAGTCTTGTATGGTAGTTGCTTGAGTTCGGAGTTGAGTTGTCTAAACAATCTCCCATTCAGGAAACAGTTTGTTGACGGGTTCTCTTTAAGCATTGCGGATGCCAAGTTTTTGAATCCTTGATTATTGTGGGCGAATTATTTTCACGCATAACATGCTCTATTGAGGGACCGCGTTGGCACGCAAGTGGCATAGCAAACTGGACTTCCTTCTGTCATGGCCCGCGAAATAGATCTCCTGGAACCCGGCTCCTTTGTGCCAATGGAGTCACATCGGCTTCTAGTGTTTCATGCCGTGGCGCAAACAGGAACCATCGCCGAAGCAGCGCGGCAAATGTGTCTCACACGCTCCGCTTTAAGCCATGCCCTGCGCACCTTTGAAGTCGAACTCGGGTGCGCATTATTCCGCCGCGAAGATCGAAAGATGGCCCTTACCTCAGCGGGCGAGCGTCTGCTCCCACAAGCACGCAGCATCCTTGAGGCGATGCACGCAGCGCGTATCAGCGTGATGGGCTAATGGCACCGCAAGACACTGCAGTATCTTAAACTGCATAAAAAAACCGTCCACCGGATGGTCCGGCGGACGGTTCAATAATAATGCGCTAAGCTAAGTGTTAGCTTTCGTCCTGGTCACGGTCTTTAGACGGCGGCTTGGCACCGCTGACTTGCAGCGGGCGGCCCATAAAGTCCTTGTTGCTGAGTTCAACAACAGCGCGGCGAGCCTGCTCGATATCCGTCATAGTGACGAAGGCGAAGCCCTTGGAGCGCTGAGTGCGGTTGTTGACGACGACCTCGGCGCTGCGCACCTGGCCCACGCCGTTGAACAGCTCCGTCAGATCGCTTTCGGTGGCATCATAGGAGAGATTGCCAACATAGAGGCGCTCCGAGCTGACTTCAGCCGGATTAGGCTCACTACGAGGTTCACGCTCACGTGGCTGGCGCTGGGACTGTGCGGGCCTGCCTTCGCGAGCTGGGCGCTGTTCCTGGCGGGAAGTGCTGGAAGAAGCACCGGATGAACTAGGGCTTGAACTGCTGGAGCTGGTCTTGGCACGAGGCTTGGGCTTGCCAAGCATGCCAAAGGTGATCGCCGAAAGGAACTTCTGAAAGCCTGTGGGCTGCGGTTCCCGGCGGGTCACATTGTAATGGCCGCCTGTGCTGGCGGACCGTTCTTCGCCACGTGGGCGGTTACTGTTACTACTGCTACTGCGGTTTGGACGACGGCGACGGCCCTGTCCGCCACCTGAGCGGGATTGAGCTGTATCGGATGGATGATCTGACATGATGTTACTACGGGTTCGGTGCGATGACGCTCCACAACCGGTGCGCAGCCAAAGACAGGAGGCACCATCCCGCGCCCGACCATCAGGCGGCGAGAATGTGCTCCAGCACTGCCAGACAGGGCAATGCGGTGGCCTGCGCTCCAGGGAGCGATGCCATTTCCAGAAGACGCGGGCCCGCCAAAGCCAGGCTGCCTGCTGTCGTTTGACACTGCTAAAAGCTCACCCATTGAATCACTCAACCGTCCAGACATGACTTGGCGCGCGGTCTGCAAACGAAGAAGGCGCATCTAGAATCTGGTGATAGTTAGTTTAGGGAACCTCAAAGCTAAGTGCTCTGAAACATGGCATTTCAATAATAATACATCCGCGTCCCGGAAGCAAACTTTCATTCGCAGGGGCTGTGAATAACTCACGGCAGGGCCGGTGCCCTGGGAATCAGCCCTACGCTCCGAGGCTAAGATATTCACGGGCCGTATAGTTCATCGCGCGGCGTACAGGAGGGAATGCCTCTGAAAGCCGCTCAAGCACATCGTGCAAGGCGAATTCATCCGCAAGCACATGGTGGCTGGCCGCCTGGAGATGGCTCATCACGACGCCTTCATAAAACCCCACACCGGGCGCCCCTCGGCGCTCCGCACGATGCTGAAGAAAGGAGGGATACAGACAGGTAAGCACCATAAATTGATTGGCGCACTGCATGTGGATGAAAAATCGCTCTGGGCCTCGTGCACTCTCTAATGCATCAATGTAATCCGCGCTGTAGAGGCTGGGAATCTCTGCCAAAGGCTGTGTAGCCAATCCTGGCGCAGGCATCTTGAATTCCGCACAAGCTATCGCGACGTAGTCTGCGACTTCCGGCTCCTCCACTCCAATGCGCTTGAGCGTATGGCGCACTACCACGGAAAAGAACAGCACTGGCGAAACAGCCACCGCCGCCCTGCTCATCACCACAGCCTCGAACAGTTTCGGATGATCCAAAATCTGCTGCACAGAATCTGGATCTCGGCAGAGGGAAGCTAAACCAGCCCTGCCTCGAGCAGAGTCATCCAGCGATTCCACGATAAATTTCCAGTCCGAAGGAGTGAAACGATACCGACAGCCGGTTCCTGGGAGCGTTGTCATAGATATGATATTGTTTGTGACAGCTACGTTAAAGCATCGGGCGTGCCAGAATGCCAGTCACTGGGTATTGACGTAGAGGCCATCGACTTTGTTCAGTAATTGGAGGACAGCCCTTATGATGCATGGGGTCGCCGCTCGTCACTTGCACAAACCCTTCGGCGCAACGAAGAACCGTGGCCTTGCATGTTCAGCTTCGTCGGTCTCCATACACTCTCCCTCGTCCATGATCTGGGCGATTTTGTGCTCTTCATGGGCAGCTCGTTTCGTGCTGCCCCCGGCTCGCCCAAGCTAGGACGACGGATACTGCGGTCATTCTATGAACAAGGCGTTGTCTGCTTGCCGGTCATCTTGATCGTGGGGGCGTTCACGGGTCTGGTACTGGGTTTGCAGGGCTACTATGTGTTGAACCGCTTTGGCTCCACAGGCCTCCTGGGCACTTTGGTATCATTGAGCATTGTGCGGGAACTGGGCCCTGTCCTAGCCGCGCTGATGCTGGTAGGGCAGGCGGGATCAGCATTGGCGGCCGAGCTGGGAATTCAGCGGAACACGGAACAGATTGCGGCCCTGGAGACAATGGGGATCAGCAGCCACGCCTACCTTGTCGCGCCCCGGCTGATTGCGGCGGCGATTGTATATCCACTCCAAACGGCGCTATTTTGCACGATAGGCCTCTGGGGCGGCAGTGTTTCGGGCACCATGTTGCTAGGGTTGGAGCCGGGCATCTATTGGTC
>JAQGPI010000466.1 GCA_028293175.1 Verrucomicrobiaceae bacterium
CCTGCCGGTGATCTTATTTTTCGTGATCGTCGGTGGTCTTGTAGGCACCCGCTGGGTGAAGGAAATCCGCGCTCAGCATGCCACCATGGCCCTCAGCACTGAAGTTCGCGACCTGGACCGCGACATCACCACCCTGCGCCGCGACATTAAGGACCTCAACAGCCGCTACTCCGCGCTGATCACGGAAGACGTGCTCATGGCCCGCCTGCGCACCCGTAAGCTCGACATGCGCAACATCGAGACGAACACCATCATTTCCCTCGAAACGGACCTCCCGACCAACCTCGCCGCCAATCTGGAACACTAACCCGCAGATACCATGGCCTCACATCCCCAGCTTGAGCATCAAAGGCATGAGCGTGCCTTGTGCACCCGCATGCTCTGGATGGCCCTGCTTTTGATTCTCGGGTTCACCGGCATCTCCACGCGCCTTTACTGGCTGCAAGTGCGGATGCATGACAAGCTCACCGCTGAAGCCGCCCGGCTGCGTCAAGACCGCCTGCCGCTGCCCGCCCTGCGTGGTTCCATCTGGGATTCCAACGGCCAGCTTCTCGCCCAGGACCGCACGCTTACCGAGATCTACGCGGACAAGAAGCATCTGGAAGATGCGAAGGTGGTGATGCCCCAGCTCGCCAGGATCATGCAGATCACCAAGACCGCTCTGCGTCAGCAGATGACGGACGCACAGATCGTTGATGCCTACCGCGGGCATGTGGTGAAGGTGATCGCGCCAAAGCTCAACGTGCCGCAGGCCGAGGTGATGAAGTCTTTGCAGCCCGGCGATTTGAAGTCCCCCACCCTCCTCAATGGCCTGGAAAAAGAGGAAAGCGAAGCATGGCGTGCCCTGCTACGTGATAACCAAATCACCGGTGTTTACCTGCGTCCGTACGTCCGCCGGTTTAACCCCGCGGGCGACCGTCTGGCGCATGTGCTGGGCATGGTGAACCGCCAGGAACTCAAAGGCGTGGACGGTGTCGAGAAGCTTATGAACTCCACGCTCAAGGGTGTGGACGGCTATGAATGGGTGGAGCGCGATTCCAAGAAGAAGCACGAACTGCCGGGTTTCGCCGGTGAAGTACAGGAGCCGAAGCACGGCAAGGGCGTGGTGCTCACCATTGACATGCATCTTCAGCAGCAGCTTGAAGACATCCTTCTGCGTGCCTACGAGCTGCATCATCCCAAGAAGATCCAGGCAGTGCTGGTGGACCCGATGAGCGGCTCTATCCTGGCCATGGCAAGCCAGCCGCTAGAGCAGAAGAACAAGGACGGCAACATGGAGCGCCGCAACATGGCCGTAACGGACTTGTACGAGCCCGGCTCCACCATGAAGATCATCACCCTCTCCGCCGCCATGGACATGGGCAAGGTGACGCTCGATACCACCATTGATTGCAGCCCCAATGCACGCGATGAACGCTACGAGGAAATGGGCGGCAAGATCTGGCTGAAGGACGATGAAGTGAACGGCAAGCTGAGTGTTAAAAACGTGTTTGTTCACTCCAGCAACATCGGAGCTTACAAGATCGCCAAGCTGGTAACCGAAGAGCACTTCTACGAGTACCTGAAGCGCTTCGGCTTTGGCAGTAAGACAGCCCTGGGTCTTCCTCGTGAAGCCGCAGGCTTTGTGCATCCGCTGGACAAGTGGAGCGGCACATCCCTTTCACGCATCGCGATGGGCTACGAGGTCAGCGTCACCCCCTTGCAGATGGCCATGGCTGTGAGTACCATCGCCAACAAAGGCACGCTCATGAAGCCCCGTCTGGTGGATCGCATCGTCTCTGCTGACGGCACACATATGGAAATCCAGGCACCGCAGGCAGTACGCCAGGTGTGCAGCGCCCGCACCGCCACTCGCTTCACCGAAGCGATGGAAGCTGTCGTCACCGAGGGCACCGGCAAGCAGGCCGCCATCCCCGGCGTGCGTGTGGCTGGCAAGACGGGCACGGCCCAGCGTTTCGATCCACGGACCAAGAATTATCCGAAGGGACATTTCGTCGTCTCTTTCGTCGGCTTTGCGCCCGCTGAAGATCCCAAGGTCACCTGCGTGGTGGTCATGGATGATCCGCAGGCGGAAGACAGAAAACAGCTCTATGGCGGCAAGCTTGCCGCACCGGTGTTTGCGGAGGTGGTAAAAAGCACGCTCGACCACCTCGCCGTCGCACCCGACCGCTCCATGAAAATCAGCTTTGTGCCCCCAGAAAATACCAAGTGACTCTTCGCGACCTTACCGCCCCGCTGACCAGCCCGATGGTCAACGGTGATCTCAACACCGAGATCACCGGCATTGCCTATGACTCCCGCAAGGTGAAGCCCGGCTTCGCCTTTGTCGCCCTGCGCGGCCAGACCGTGGACGGACACGACTTCATTGAGAAGGCCCTGGAACTGGGTGCCGCCGCCATCATCGCCGAGGCCCCCGGTACGTATTCAACCACGGTGCCCTGGGTGCATATCTCCGATAGCCGCGCAGCGCTCGCCCTCGCGTCCGCCGCTTTCTATGGCTTCCCCGCCCGTGCGCTGGCCGTCACCGGCATCACCGGCACTAATGGCAAGACCACCATCGGCTTCCTCGTCCATCACCTGCTAAATCAGGCGCAGATGCGCTGCGGTCTGCTCGGCACCGTTCATTACGATCTGGGTGGCGAGATCATCCCGGCCACGCACACCACGCCGGAGTCGCTGGAAATCCAGCAGCATCTGGCAACGATGCAGATCAATGGTTGCCGCGCTGTGGCCATGGAAGTTTCCTCCCATGCCCTCCACCAGCACCGCGCCGATGGCATTGCCTTCAAGGCCGCCATCTTCACCAATCTCACTCAAGATCATCTGGACTATCACGGCACGCTGGAAAATTACTTCGATGCCAAGAGCATCCTGTTCCAGACCGTGGCGGATCAGACCACTGGCAAGATGATCATCAATGGTGATGACAACTGGGGCCGCAAGCTTATCAACCGCTACGATCCGACCCAGCGCGTGATCAGCTATGGCTTCGGCGTGGGCAACGCCATGCGTGCGGTGAACGTGCGCTACGATGCCACCGGCACCACTTTCGGACTGGAAGCCAAGGGCCGCGAATTCCTGGTGCGCATGCCGCTCATTGGCGACTTCAATGTCTACAACGCCCTCGCCGCGCTGGGCGCGGCCGATGCCATCGGCGTGAACTTCCGCGAAGCGATCAACAACCTGAAGTCCGCTCCTCAGGTCCCTGGTCGTTTGGAACGCGTGAGCGAGGATCAGGAGCGCTTCCAGGTGTATGTGGATTACGCGCATACGCCGGATGGTTTGGTCAATGCGCTCAAGTCCGTGCGCGCCCTGCGTCCCCGTCGCTTGATCACGGTCTTCGGATGCGGCGGTGACCGCGACCGTTCCAAGCGCCCGTTGATGGCACGCGCTGCGGAACTGGCCAGCGATATTTGCATCCTCACCTCCGATAATCCGCGCACCGAAGATCCCCAGCAGATCCTCAAGGACGCAGCCGCTGGGTTTGGTGGCAAGAATTACACCGTCATTGAAGACCGCCGCGAAGCCATTCAGGCGGCCATCAACAATGCCGACCAGGGCGACATCGTGGTCATCGCGGGTAAGGGCCACGAGGACTATCAAGACATCCAGGGCGTCAAGCATCCGTTTGATGACCGCCGCGTGGCGCACGGGCTGCTCAGAGCCCGCCGTGACCTCACCGGCCAGCAGCGTCTCGAAGACCAGCGGCTGCGCGAGGAGCGCCAGCAAGAAGGTTTCGGAGGGAATTACCGCGACAGAGGAGACAGGCGTTAATGAAAAAGATCGACCTAGTCAGCATCGCTCATTACGCCGGGGGCAGGCTCCTCCGGGGCGATGGCGCGCGACTGGCTACCAAGGTCTCCACGGATTCCCGCACCAGTGGCGAAGGCGATGTGTTTGTCGCACTGGTGGGTGATAAGTTCGACGGCCACCAGTACCTCAAGCAGGTGTCCGATGCAGGCGCTTCGGCCGTGATTGTCAGCACTCTTCCTGAAGGCTGGGAAAGCCTTTCTGCCGCCGTTATCAAGGTAGAGGACACTTTGATAGGCCTTCAGCGGCTGGCCGAAAACTACCGCGCCTGGCACAATCCTTTCATCGTCGGCATCACCGGCTCCAACGGCAAGACTTCCACGAAGGATCTCGCCTGCCACATCATGGCGGCAAAGTTCCAGGTCTGCGCCACCGAAGGCAATCTGAACAATCACATCGGCCTGCCTCTCAGCATCCTGAAGCTCAAGCAGGGCGATACCTGCGGTGTGTTTGAGATGGGCATGAACCATCCCGGCGAGATCGCGCCGCTGGCCGCCATTGCCGCCCCGGATGCCGCCATCATCACCAATATCGGCGTGGCCCACATCGAGTACATGGGCTCGCGTGAAGCCATTGCGCTCGAAAAAGGCATGCTAGCCGAAGCCATCGCACAAGGCGGTGTCGTCGTGCTGAATGCGAATGATGACTTCACCCCTACCATCGCCTCCCGCTGCCACGCCCGCGTGATTCAGGCTGGCATCGACAAGGGCGATGTCGCCGCGCGCAATTTGCAGGTACGAGCCGACGGCACTTCCTTCACCCTCGATTTCTCTGGCTATACCGTTGAGGCCTTTCTGCCCATGCCCGGTGAGCACATGGTAGGCAATGCTGCACTGGCTGCGGCGGTGGCATGGCACATGGGCATCACCCCGGAGCAGATTGTTGCCGCGCTGGCGAATGTTAAAATTAGCAAGGGCCGCCTGGAGACCAAGCAGGTGAACGGCGTCACCTTTGTCGATGACAGTTACAATGCCAATCCGGACTCCATGAAGGCGGGGCTGCGCACACTGGCAGGACTGCAAAGCCAGGGTCGGCGCATCGCGGTGCTCGGCCGCATGGGCGAACTCGGCACACACGCCGAGGAAGGCCATCGCGAAGTAGGCCATCAGGCCGCCGCGCTGGGACTGGATGCCGTGTTCACCGTGGGTGCTGAAGCTGATCTGATTTCCACCACCGCCTCCACGGACAACCGCGCACTGCTCACCGCCCACTTTCCCACCCTCGAATCCTGCGCCGCTCACCTCAAGACTGAACTTCATCCTGGCGATCTCGTTCTGCTCAAAGGCAGCCGTTCCTCCGGAATGGAACGGGTGCTCTCCCTTTACCAAGCATCATGATTTACTGGCTTTACGAACATCGCGAATGGTTCGCCTGGGAATGGGCGGGAGGTCATGAAGGCCTCCTCTACAAGCTCCTTAACCTGTTCAAGTATCACACCTTCCGCGCGGGCGGAGCGGCGCTGACGGCCTTTGCACTTTCGCTGATCTTTGGTGAGTGGGTGATCCGCAAGCTGATTTCCTTGAAGGTGGGCCAGCCCATCCGTACCGCCGCAGAAGTGGGCAAGCTCTTCGAACTGCAAGGCAAGAAGATTGGCACTCCTACCATGGGTGGTGTTCTCATCATTGGTTCGCTGCTTGCCTCCACGCTTATCTGGGCGCGCTGGGACAACCTCATGATGTGGACTACCATGTTCGCCACCGTGGGCCTCGGCGGCCTCGGTTTCATGGACGACTATGAGAAGGTAGCCAAGAAGAACAGCAAGGGTGTGAGCGCCCGCTATAAGTTGGTCTGGCAAGGGGCCGTAGGCCTCATCGTCGGGCTGCTGTTCGCTTATGGAATGGAAGTGCAGGGCATCGGCTTCTCCAACATGCGCGAGCTGCACCTTCCCTTCATCAAGGGCCCGGTGATCGCGGACATGGGCATCTTTGCGGTGCTCTTTTACATGGTGATGATCCAGGGCACTTCGAATGCGGTGAACCTTACCGATGGCCTGGACGGCCTTGCCACCGGCTGCTCGCTGACCACCGCGCTGGCCTACACCGCCTTCACCTATGTCGCGGGCAACGACAAGTTTGCCGATTACCTGCACGTGCCCCATCACCCGCGCGCCGCCGAGCTGACCACCGTGGCTAT
>JAQGPI010000477.1 GCA_028293175.1 Verrucomicrobiaceae bacterium
ATGCCGTGGTCATGCTGCGCGCCGCCGATCTTGGTGAACATCACTTCCTTGTGGTCGGCCTTGTCATCGCCGTTATCATCGATCAACCAGAACACTTCGTCGCCGCAGGAGATGAGCGCTCGGTTGCCGAGAACGCAGATGCCGTGGGCGCTGTTCACATCGCTGCCCTGATAAAACACGGTGCTCTTGTCGGCCTTGCCGTCGTGATCGGTGTCTTCTAGAATGAGGATGCGGTCGCCCTTCTTGCGCTCGCCGTTGTGGCTGCGGTAGTTCACCACCTCGCACACCCAGACGCGACCACGGGCATCAATATCAATGCTCGACGGGCTGAACATCATGGGCTCGCTGGCGAAGAGCTGCACCTTCACCTCGGAATGCGCCTGAATGTTGTCCACCGCATCAATGGGATCGTGGCTGCCAGCATCGGAAACAGTGAGAGGGCCAGGGTTTTCGGTGAAGACCTGGAACTTTACGCTGGTGCCGCCCTGGCGTGTGCCGCCTTCATCGAGAGCGCCGCGCGCCTTGAAACGCTTCACGCCGGACGGCAGGATATACTCTATCACACTGTTGGCATGCGTGCCGATGCCGTAGTCGATGACCTTGCCGTTCGAGCGCAGTTCCTTGCTCTGCACATTGGCGTTCACATGGGGCTCGCCAAAGCCGGAGCTGGCGGTTTTCCATTCGACCTCGGTGAGCTTCCTCTCGCTGCCATCGGCCATGAGGAACCGTGGCTCCGCCCAGTCGGCCCAATCAGAGCCTATGCCGTTGCCGCCATCGGTGACGACCAGGAACATCTCCTTTGCCCCCACCAAGTCCACGTCCACATCCACCGACTGATCCGGCGTCTGTAAGGTGATCAGCTTGGACGAAAACAGCGGCTTCGGCGCGGCCAACAACAGCGACGGAGCCAGGAGGAGAGCAGAGAGGAACTTCATGCGGGTGGGCATATACGCACGCCCACCGCTGAAGCTAGCGATGAAGTTACTTCAGGAGCTCAGCGACCTTCGCTTCCAGCGCTTCGCCGCGGAGATCGGAGGCGGCGACTTTGCCGTCTTTGCCTATCAGGAAGGTGGCGGGGATGGACTGGATGCCGTACTTGCGGGAGAGCTCATTTTCCCAGCCCTTGCCATCGAAGTACTGCGGCCAGGCCATCTTCTTTTCCTTCACGAAATCGGTCAGCTTCTGCTTCTCCTTGTCGAGCGAGATGCCGATGACTTCGAAGCCCTTGTCGTGATAGGTTTCGTAAGCCTTGAGCACGTTAGGCAGTTCGGCAACGCATGGGCCGCACCAAGTGGCCCAAAAGTCCACCAGCACCACCTTGCCCTTTAGAGCGGCGAGATCGACTTTCTTGTCGTTGGTATCGGTGAAGCTGATCTCCAGCACATCGCCCTTGCCGGGCTTGTTCAACTGCCCGGCTAGGCCGTCGATAGTCTGGGCTGCTTGGCTCATTTCGGAGTGGTCCTTGAAGTCATCGCGCAGGCGCTTGATGATCACTTCAGCCTTCTTCTTCTCGCCGTTGGCGAGATAGGATGTGACGAGGCCGTGCACTGCACCTACGGCATTGCGGAGATCGCCTTTGGCGCCTTTTTCCATCGAATTGTAGGACTTCTCCAGCAACGCTGCGCCCTTTTCCGGCTCGCCGTTCATGCTGTAGAGCCTGCCCAGCATCACCGTCGCCATGTCAATGTCAGCGGCCTTCGGATTCTCCTTCACATACTTTTCCGCCAGCGGCAGAGCTTCCTTGGCGGAGGCTGCGGACTTTAATACGGTTTTAAAGTCATCCGCAGCACAGACAGAGACGCTCGTAAGCAATAAAAGGGCGACTAGAAGGCGATGAATGCTCATGGTGAGTAGAACCTCTCATGGGAGAAGGGGGCTGCACAATGCAAATCTTTAGTCCCTGCCCAGGGCGGTTGGACGCCGAACGTACCAACGATTGACAGCCACCCTCCTGTAGTCATCGTGGCATTGATCCTGCGCCCGTAAACGCGTACATGGTTCCCGCTCCCCCATGAAACCCGCCGCAAATCCCCTCGCCTCCCTCATCGCCAACAACAAGGCCTGGTCTGAAAAGCGCCGCGCCGCTGATCCGGAATTTTTTTCCCGGCTGACCCGCCAACAAGCGCCGGAGTACCTGTGGATTGGCTGCGCCGACTCACGGGTGCCGGCCAATGAAATCGTGGACCTCGCCCCCGGCGAACTGTTTGTGCATCGCAACGTGGCCAATGTGGTGGTGCACACGGACCTCAACTGCCTCTCCGTCCTGCAATACGCCGTGGATGTGCTCAAGGTGAAGCACGTGATGGTGGTGGGCCACTATGGCTGCGGCGGTGTCGCGGCAGCGCTCAACAATCTCAAGCTCGGCCTTATCAACAACTGGCTGCGGCACGTGCAGGATGTGAGTCAAAAACACGCCACCCTGCTCAATGAGGTGCCAAGCGGCTCTGCCCGGGTGAACCGGCTGTGCGAACTCAACGTGATCGAGCAGGTCGTGAATGTCTGCCAGACCACCGTGCTGGAGAGCGCCTGGGAGCGCGGCCAGGACATCACCGTCCACGGCTGGATTTACGGTCTGAACAACGGCCTCGTTCATGGTCTGGATGTGGACATTGCCGATACCGACACCATTGAGGAAGCCCGCGCCAAGGCAGTAGCTTCCGCATTTGCACGCGGTGCCAACCCCTTATAAGGGATCACGACGGAAATCCGCGCTGGAAATGCTTCGTTACCTCGCCGAAGTACGCGCAGCTATGTGGCCAAAGTTCGCTTCGTCAGTCCTTGCCATCGCAGCCCTCGTGGCGGCGGTGGGTGCATCCCTGCCCTCGGCACTGCGTGCCGCTGACACGCCGAAATCCAAGGGAAAACCCAAGGCCGCCAAGCTTGCGACTGAAAAGAAGCCCGAGACCCCAGCCGCGCCCGCGACGCCGCCCGTCTCGCTGGTGAAGCGGCCGGAGTCCAAGGACTACGATCTGAGCCGCGAACAGCAGGAGCGCCTGCAAAAGTACCTGCCCAAGGCGCTGCCAAAGCTCTCGCATCGCGATCCATTTCACGTCGTCGTCATCGGCGATGAGAACATCGGCATGGCCAGCCACGATGAAAACTCCGGCAACGCTCTCAAGGCCTGGCCTGTGCAGTTTCTCAACGAAATTAGCAGCCAGTTCCTTTACACAGGCGGCATCCGCCTGATCAAACCCGGCGCGGGCAAGCCAGCCAAGGAGCAGACCCAGCAGATGGGGCCTGAGATCACCGTGCGCAGTCTGCCACGCGACGGCGGTCTTATGACTCATGCCATGCAGTCTCTCACCACTTACGGGTTTGAGAATCCGCCCGATCTGGTGATCATCAGCTTTGGCGTGCGCGATTCCGCATCCACTCAGGATCTGGGCACCTATGCGCGTGCCTTGCAGCAGGTCATCGAGACCGTTCGGGCCAAAGGAGCAGACCTTATCCTAGTGGGCCCCACGCTCACTTCCGGTGAATCCGGCCTTACTGGCCTTGGCAGCACCCGCGCCTTCACCTCCACCATGCGAGAGGCGGCGGAGAACGCCAGCGTGCTGTTTGCGGATGCTGGCGACTTGAACACGCTCATCAAGCTCGACCCCAAGGCGCTGGAACCCGCTCATTTGCAGGAGGACGTGTTGAAGCAGTACCGTCGTTTCTTCACCTGGAGTGGTGGTGAAGACAGCCTCCACCCCGGGGCAGAGTTGCACCGGCTCGTGGGCAGGCAGCTCTTTGATACGATGATCAATGGAGCTAAAGCCGCGCCATGGACGCTCAGCGCCGGTGCCGCCACCTTTGACAAGGCAGGCCATTTTACCCTCACCACCGAGATCACAAACGCTGGCAAAGAGCCGGTCGTGATCGCCGCGGCCGCGCTGGAAACAACCCGCTGGAAATGCTCCGACTCGCTGCCCAAAGTCGAGCTCAAGCCCGGTGCGAAGCAGGCTATCACACTGAAGTACGATCTCGTATCCAATGATGCGACCGGCTTCATTCCCGCCTTCCCTTCGCATGAGCCCTTCCTGCGCCTGCCGCTGCTGATTAGCACCGGCAGTTTTGCCCGCATTGAGGAAGTGCATGCTGGCATCAAGCCCGTTGCTTTGCTTTGGAAACTCGAGAGCCAGTTTAATCAAAAGGGCGGTTTTAACCTGGAAAATGTGGTGGTCAACACCAGCGGTGCCCCGCTCAAGGGCGTGACCTGGACAGCCGAGTGGAACGGCCAGAAGAAAAGCGGCACCATCGATCTTGCTGCCGAGGCCACGGGCGATCTGCCTTTGAAATTCGATCTGCCGCAGATGTCCGCCAAGGACCCGCTTCCAGTGAAGGTGGATGTAACAGCCAATGGAGTCACCTTGCATTGGGAGCGCTTGATTGAGTGCATCCCCAACATTGGCTTGAAGCAGGACATGCATCTCGTCCCTCTCGGCGAAAACAAGGGCCGCGTGCGTGTGCGCGCCGATGCGGATGCCTCATCACTCTTCCTCATCTTCGACATTGATGGGGTTGAGCTTGAGAGTGCCGCTGACGGCACTGCCATCCAGCTCGATCTGAGCCTGGACGCCCGCTCCTACGGCAAGCGCCTCACCTTTGGTGCTGTCGATCCCATTACCATTCGCAGCGGCGCTTCCGATGGCGCAGGCGTCACCTCCAAGATCGCCCCGTGGGCCTTTGGCACCGGCTATGGGATGGTGTTTGATTCCAAGTACGTGCGCTGTCAGTTGAGCAGTGGCCGTTCCGGTTCACGCCGCCTCACCATCACCGTCCCCCGCGCCTACTTGTACCTGCATGAATGGGCGCTGGGCAATGGCAACAGTGAGCTAGGTATCAACACCCGTCTGAGCTTCTGGCACAACGGCGGCTTCAAGCCCGAAAGCACTTTCTCAATCACCAACAATCGCAGGGACGAAAACGATGCCGAAGGCCTTGCGGCCCTGGAACTGACCGAAGAGCCGACCTCGCGCTGGACGGTGGTAATTTGGTAGCTGTCCTGGATAAAGACTGAACATCATGGCCAAAGGCAAAGGTAACGAGGAACGCGCCGGCAAGAAGTTGTGGGACCCAACGGCAAAGAAGGATGCCGCCTTCTTTTTGGAGTATTTGAAGCCGCATTACGGGGTGTTCATTCCAGCTCTGCTGGCCATCGTAGTCTCTGGAGGCCTGATGCTGGCATTCGTTCATACGCTAGGCGATGTGATGGCCCCTGCGGTAGCGGGCCAGACAGGCCCCGTGCTGATGGAGCATGTGGGTGCCCGCGTCCTGCTGCTTATCGGTCTGGCCGCCGCAATGGCCTTCATCGCGTTCTGGCGCATCCTTTTGTTCGCTAAGGCCTCCGAGCGCGCCCTCGCCACCCTGCGCATGCAGACCTACAGCCGCATTATCCGGCTGCCGATGTCCACGCTCAATGTGCGCCGCACCGGCGAACTGGCCTCTCGGCTGGCCAATGATGTCGAATCCATGCGTGACACGCTGGTGCTCACCATTCCCATGCTACTGCGGCATACCATCGTGCTCGTTGGGAGCGTGATCATGGTCTTCACGATGTCAGCGAAGCTGGCACTGTTCATGATGGCCACTATCCCCGTGGTGATCACACTCATTGCCATCTTCGGCTCGCGCATTCGCAAGCGCACCCGCAAGGCGCAGGACAAGCTTGCTGCCTCGCAGGTCATTGTGGATGAAAGCCTGCAAAGTATCGTTAGCGTGAAGGCCTTTGCCAATGAGCGCTTCGAGATCAGCCGCTACAACAGCACTCTGGGCGGGTTCGTTGATGCCGCCTTGAGCGCCGCTCTGCCCCGTGCCTCGTTCATCGCTTTCATCATCTTCTCCTTCAGCACCGCCATCTCGCTCGTTCTCTGGTTCGCCCTGCACATGGTGGCCCATGGCGAAATGGAGATGGGCAAGCTGGTGAAGTTCTTCTTCTTCAGCGGCACGGTGGGCGCGTCCTTCATGCAGTTCCCCGAGCTCATTGCTCAACTCCAGCGCACTCTCGGTGCCACGGACCGTGTGCGAGAGATTCTGAAGGACGAGGCCACCGAGCCCGACGACGAAACGCCTTCCCCCCGTCTGCATGGGGACATTGAAATGCGCGGTGTTGAGTTCGCCTATCCCACCCGCCCGGACACCATCGTGCTGCGCGATTTCTCTTTTAGCGTCAAGGCGGGCCAACGCATCGCGATGGAAGGGCCCAGCGGCTCAGGCAAGTCCACCACCGTTTCCTTGTTATTCCGTTTCTACGATCCGCAGAAGGGCGAGATCCTTCTGGATGGCAAGCCCATCACCAACCTGCCTTTGCATGGTCTGCGCCGCAACTTCGCCCTAGTTCCGCAGGAGGTGCTGCTCTTCGGCGGCACCATCAAGGAAAACATTGCCTACGGCAGGCCAGGGGCCACCGATACGGAGATCGAGGAAGCCGCAAGGCAGGCCAACGCAGAAGAGTTTATTCTGCGCCAGCCCGATGGCTACCAGACCATAGTGGGCGAGCGCGGCACCCAACTCTCCGGCGGCCAGCGCCAACGCATCGCCATTGCCCGGGCCATCCTTGCCGATCCCGCCATCCTCATTCTGGATGAAGCCACCAGCAGTCTGGATGCAGAAAGCGAACGGCTCGTGCAGGACGCGCTGGACAAGCTGATGCAGAACCGCACCAGCATCATCATCGCCCACCGCCTGAGCACCGTGCGCACTGCCGACCAGATCCTGGTCATGTCTGGCGGTGCCATTATTGAACGCGGCACTCATGAGGAACTCATGGCCGCCGGTCACAGCTTGTACGCGACGCTTGCGAAGCTGCAACTGGGTTGACTAGCTTTGTCGCTTTGGGCACAGGCTTCGCCGCATCGTTTATCGAAATCCCAGTGTATTAGTGAGGAGCGGTGATCATCGTCCGCTTTCACTTTCACCCGTGCGTTACACTTTCTAGTCATCCCATGAACCGTCTCGAAGGCAAAGTCATCATCGTCACCGGCAGCGTCACAGGCATTGGCAAGGCCATTGCGAAACGCTGTGTCCATGAAGGCGCTAAGGTTATCCTGCACGGCCTGGAGCGTGATCTTGGCGAGGAAACAGCCATCGAACTCGGAGCCACCAGCACCGCGCTGCTCATAGAAGACCTTGCCAACGAAGGGGCTTCCGAGCGACTGGTGAAGCTGGCGCTTGAGACTTTCGGGAAGCTCGACGCCGTTGTAAACAACGCCGCCCGTGTCGGCCAGGGCAATATCCATGATACGACCCGCGACAGCTTCCACAGCATGCTGGACATCAATTGCGTGGTGCCCTACCTGCTCATTCGCGCTGCCTTGACAGAGCTGAGCAAGAACCGCGGCAACATCATCAACATAGGCAGCGTGAACGCCTACAGCGGAGAGCCCAACTTACTACCCTATGCGGTGAGCAAAGGTGCGCTGATGACGCTGACCCGCAATCTAGGCGATACTCTTTTCCGCGAAAACGGCGTGCGGGTGAACCAGATCAACCCTGGCTGGGTGCTGACGGAAAACGAGGCGAAGCGCAAGCGTGAGCACGGTCTGGCCGAAGACTGGTATAAGGAAGTGCCGCCTGTTTATGCCCCTGCCGGTCGCATCATCTTCCCTGAAGAAATCGCAAGCTGCGCTGCCTGGCTTCTAGCAGACGAATGCGGCCCGATCAGCGGTCAGGTCTTTGACCTGGAACAGTATCCTTTCATTGGCCGCAATCCGCCGAAGGATGCCAGCACTGTGCCGCCAAAGGCGAAGGGGTAGGGCAGTGCGGTAGGCCGTCTGGCACACCGCACACTCTGATCGCAGTGCTATTTCTTCTTCGGCACCCACTGCTCAAGCGGCAGCACCGGTGCATCTACTGGAGCGTCGCCCGAGGCGAAGGAGACCGTCACAGTTTGATCACCCTTCACAGTGCCCAGGGCAATCTTGATGGCTTTGATGTTCTTTAAGGACCCGGTCTCCGTGGCTTCCTTTGGATCAGGAGGTTCGGCGGCCGTGATTTTAACTCCTTTCGGAGAGATCACGTTCATGGTCAACAATGCGGTGCCGCTCTTCAGCGTCACCTTGCTGCCATCTACCGTCACCTCAGCGCGAGTATGCATCACCCAATCAGGAGCGGCCGTGGTCTTCACCTTGAATTCATCCTGCACCAGCACGTAGGGTTTGGCACCGCGCACCATCATGACGCCCCGCTTGTGCTCTTTTGCCTTGGCTGAGTCCACCTTGCTTAGATCCACGATGGCAACACCTCTGTCCGGGGTGCTGAGAAAACCTGCCAAAGGTGCATGGGCGCTTTCGGGTTGGTTCTCGCCAAAATACAGTACGTTCTGTCCCTCTGTGCCTTCCTTGTACATCTTGTACTTCGACGAATCATCCTTCTCCATACCTGGAGAGCGATCGGTGGCTGCGCCCAAATCAATCGCCCAGCGAACGCCGCCTGCGTCTAGCACGAAAGTTCCCAGATCAAGCTGCGACTTCGGCTGGGCGTTGTTGCCCCCTTTGATGGCCACAAACATTGCTTTCGAATCATTCCAAGCACTGCGCAGAGTGGCCACGCCCGCTCCACCGAACGCGTAGTCCAGAGAGTCTGCCGTGCCATAGCCGGTGATGAAGGGGCTGTTGTATAACAGCAAGCCAGCCTGGCCCAGCAGCCTTGCACGCTGAGGGCCGGTAGCGCCGCCCACCTTTAAGGCAGGCACTCCCGGATTGCCATACATCGCGGCCAACCAGCTTGTCACCCAGGGGCGGTTCAGGCTCGTGCTGCGTGCGTCACCGTAGTTGAAAAGACCCATAGGGCCCATCAAGTGCAACCGGGCAAGCCCCGCATTGGGCAGGCCCTCGATGGTCGTATAGCCGAAGTCAGTACCGCAAGCGGCACGCATGGTCATGATCACAGAAGCGGCCATGTCGAGCACTTCATCGCCCTTTTCCAGGGTTTCTTCCCAGATGCCATCGGGCGCAAACTGGGCCATGCCGCGAGCAAAGAACTTCGCCCCGATGTTCGATGCGGAAGCGGCTGCGTTGGGCTCTTCATCCGCGAGGGCGATGGAGGCAAGCAGAAGCGCACAAGCCGCCTTCATGTGATCGGTGGTCACGGGTTCGTCCTTGTCATCCTTTTTCTTCACCACGGGCTTCTTGGGATCCGTCTTCGCCGCGGGACCGGTCTTTGTCTGGCCAGCCTCGGCACGGGCGCTTACAGCGGGGACAGGCTCGCCTTTGAGGGTGGCAATCAAGGCCTCAATGCCGAAATTGATCAAGGTGGTGCGGATCGTCTTCGCCTGATCCGCATTCATCGCGGGACGGAACCAATCATAACCGAGGGCAATGCCCCACACGAACTCCGAACAAATATCCGGCTTGTCAGGATTCCAGCTCGTGAAATCCTTCGACAAGGTAAGCATTTCCTTCACTGCGCGATCCGGCATGCGTGGATCAGCCTTCAAGAAGTGCAGGACCCCCAGATGTGCGAGACGGAACACCCCTTCCCCCCCGGGAGCAGCGGCGGCGGCCTCAGCGCCATAGATTTTGGTCAGTTCCGGCAGCGCCATCAGGTCGTCCACCGTCTTGGAGATGTTGGTCACCAGCGTCTTGGAGGTGGCGTCCGTCTCCGCCCTGGCTTTAAGGGCGGCGAACCCTTCCGCATTCATCAGCAGGCGGGGGTGCACCTTCTTGACCTTGGCGAGGATTTCGTTGCCACTCGGCCCTTTGAATTTCTTGACAGGCACCGTCACCACGGCCGGGCGAGGCGGTGCTGGAGCACCTATAGGAGCCTTTGCCGCCGCAGTTGCAGTTGCAGGAGCCGCAGCAGGAGGAGCCCCTGGCACTGGCGTTGTTGGGGCCGGAGCTGCGGGGGGGGGGCCTGGGGGAGCAGCTGCGGGAGGGGCATTGAGGCGAGCCTTGATGTAATCCAAGTCCTCAGCCACCAGCCGATCTACCGGCAGGGTGAAAGACTGACCGTCCGTGCGCTGGATGGTGACCGTGCGCGCTTTGGGGTCGGCGCTTACCATGCTCGCCTCGATCTTCTTGCCTGTGGATTTGTCCGTCCACGGACGAACTTCCTGGGCTCCGACCTGCGGAGACCAGCAAGCAAGGGAAGTGAAGGTCAGAGCAAGGGACAGCGTGTAACGGTTCATGATGAGTGAAAATGCGGTCGCGCGCGGTGGAGCGCGAATCTTAAAGCACCAGTTTCAGGGCCGGGGGTCAAGTAGGAACTTCGATCTTGTCAGCAGCTCACGAGCCCTGTTCGATCAAGGCAAGGGTACGCTTCTCCACCGCGCTTCGGAACGCTGTATCCACGATCTGCTGGCCGATGCGCGAGATGTCCAGTCGCAGGGGTCCAATCAAAGAATCGCCCGTCTCGAGGCTATGGATCACATTTTCAATCGGGTTGCGGTTCGGCCCCATCAGGGTGTCTACGGGCACATTGAAACCTTCCGGAGCGTCGTGGGTCTGCACCCGCAGCACTTCAGCATAGTCCGGGCACGAGATGGTTCCCTCCGAACCAACGATGACAAAGCCGCAGGTCGGCTGAGGTTGCAGCGTCCAAGGATCGGTGAAGGTGCCCCAGCGCGTCTCGGTCTTGCTAAGACCAAAGGCGTAGCGGATCACCGCCACTGCGTGCTCGTCCACTTCCAAGCCTTCGGGAATATTCCATGTGCAGGAGACTTCCAGCGGCTTGCGCCCGCCTAGGTGCCAGGTACCCAGCGTGGTGCCATAGCCCATGTAATCCAGCAGGGATCCCCCGCCCTTCGCCTTGCTATAGAACCAGCTCGCAGCTTTTTCTTC
>JAQGPI010000485.1 GCA_028293175.1 Verrucomicrobiaceae bacterium
CGCGGAATTCGAGGATGTGGCGCTAATGAAGGTGATGGCAGCCGAAGGAAAAGCGGTGATCCCCATCCCCACCGTGGTGCTCAAGGAAGCGGCCCTGCGCTTCGGTTTGAAGCACATCGGCAGCACCGACAGGTGCAGCGTGGAATTCTACGCCATCTCCGCCGAACGACGCCTCACCCACCCTGCCGTGGCCTTGATCACTAGCAAGGCGAAGGCAAGGCTGGCGCGGTGAGGTACTCCGCTCGCGGCTTTGCTTGGCAGTGTATTAGCACATGCTTGAGCCATGTGTATTCAGTTTTTCGCCTCACTAAATGTAGTGATTACTTCACCCGCGGGCGTGATTGCTATGGGAAGCGGGCTGCCAGCAATTCCTGCAGAAGGAAGCTGGGCATCGACTTTAAAATCCACAACCCAAATCCATTGATCTACACGAGGGTCGAGTTGCAGACACATCACATACGCCAATTGCTCTTTTCGAGGTTGAATCATCTGCGGCAGGTTCTTCGCACCCCATTCAACGGCCAGATCGACGATTTGTTTTGAGGTAATGTCAGGATTGAACTGCCAGTGTGCGTGTATGGGTTTTTGCCACTTAATAGTCCAGGCCACGCTTATATTTCGCATGATAGAAACATAAGTTTCACTGCCCTCAGAAGCTGCAGAAAACTTGCCCAGGGATTGCAGCATGAAGGCTAGTCTGGTAACACCGGGAGTTTGCTCAACTCCCGCAAAAAGCCTGCATGTAATTGTTAAAGTATAAACAATTAAGAGATAACGCTTCATTATGTGAAAAACTCCATCACTTCCCGCCCACCGGCATGGCGATGCAATCATGCACCGCGCGGTCCATCTGAAAGCGGGTCACAGACCGCAGCACCACGTGGAAGCCTTTGCAATCCGCACGGCCATGCTGATCAAGGCCTGCCATTAGCTCAGGCTGACTTTCCATGGCCTGCACAAGATCCGCGTGCTGCGCCAGGGCCACGGGCTTGAGGCCGGGCGCGGTGATGATCTGGACGGGAAAAAGATGATGCGCGAAGTCGGCGGTGATGGGCGATTTTTCCGCTGTGTCATGCGTCGCGGCATGTTTCACATCGAGCTGGATCATGCGCGCCCGGGCATCCGGAGTCATGGATTCCATGGCAATGCTGATCGCATCCAGCAGGCGGTGGCGCACATCGCCCAGTTCCTCCAGCGACGCCAGTTTCTGCATGGAGGGCACTGTCTGGATGGCTTTGGCGAGGGATGAGATCTCCTTCAGATAGGCGTTCTTCTGCGCATCCGGCACATAATACATCACGATCAGATGCACAGGCCCGTTGTCTGGACCGCCGTAATCAATGCCGGTGGGGCTCCAGCCTACAGAGCACAGCAGCTCGCCGGAGACAGTGGAGCGCGCATGCGGACAGGCCCAGCCCTTGCCAATGCCGGTGTTGTGCAACTGCTCGCGCGCCAGCACACTTTCGGTGATGCCACCTACATCACCAATGTCTGGAATGGCCTCGATAATCGTGGCCAGGTACTCGAGGGATTTCTGCTTGTCGTTGTCAGGCAGCTCGATCAAGCGGCCCTCTTGCAAGGCGGTGAGAAGGCTTTTCATGGCGCGTCAATCAATCCCAAATTTCTTGTGGAACCACACTTTCACAGAGTGGGTCAGGACGGCGTAGCTGAGCATGAATCCGGTGATCCATATCCAGTAGCTGCCGGGCAAAGGTACGAGTTCAAGGTAGTCCGCTGCCATCGAATACGGAAGATAAATGCCGATGGCCATGACCACCAGGGTGGTGAACAGCATGAAGGGGCTGGCGGTGCTCTGGATGAACGGAATCTTTCGCGTGCGGATGATGTGCACAATCAAGGTCTGGGTGAGCAGCGACTCCACAAACCAGCCGGTGTGGAAGAGCTTCTCATAGTACAGCTTGTCTGCGCCACTGGTGCCCGCCGCAGAGAACAGGTAGCAATTGAACCCGTACATCATGAGGAAGAATGTGGCGTAGTCGAAGATCGAACTGAGCGGCCCCACGATCATCATGAAGCGGCGGATGTTGTCAATGTTCCACCGTCGCGGCGTGGTGAGATACTCCTCATCCACACTGTCCGAAGGGATGCCGACTTGTGATGCATCGTACAACAAATTGTTCACCAGCACCTGGATCGGCTTCATCGGCAGGAAGGGCAGGAAAGCCGCGCCACCCACCACGCTGAAGACGTTGCCAAAGTTGGAGCTGGCCCCCATGCGGATGTACTTGATGATGTTGCCGAAGACCTTTCGGCCTTCGATGATGCCCTCCTCCAGCACCAGCAGGCTCTTCTCCAAAAGAATGATGTCAGCGGATTCCTTCGCCACATCCACGGCGGAATCCACAGAGATGCCTACATCCGCCACACGCATGGCCGGGGCGTCATTGATGCCATCACCCATGTAGCCAACCACATGCCCCCGCTTCTGCAGGGCGATGATGATGGACTCCTTCTGCGTGGGCGACAGATGCGAGAACACGCTCTGTTGTTCAGCCAGTTCGCCAAGCTGATCTTCAGTGAGGTTGAGCAACTGATCGCCGGTGATCACCGTGGTCGCATCCAGGCCCACATCGTTGCAAATCTTGCGTGTCACCAGGGCATTGTCGCCTGTCAGAATCTTCGTCGAAACGCCCACCTGCTTGAGCAGCGCGATGGCCTTGGCGGCGGAGTCCTTTGGCGGATCGAGGAAGGCTAGATAACCCAGCAGCACCAGATCGGATTCATCGGCCACGGAAAACACCTGCTTCGTCTGCGGGAACTCACGATAGGCCACGGCCAGCACGCGGTAGCCATCGCGGCTCAGCTCCTCGTACTCCTCTAGCAGATCGCTTTTGATCAGGTCGATCATGAGATGGATCTCATCATCAATCTGGTAGTGCGTGCAGGCGCGATAGATGTCGTCCACCGCGCCCTTGCAGATCAGCACGTGATCGCCTTCGTAGTCCACCACCACCGACATGCGCTTGCGTTGGAAGTCGAAGGGGATCTCATCGACCTTGCGGCAGCCACGCTCCACATCCAAGTCCGTGTTGGAAAGGATGGAACGGTCGAGCAGGTTGCGCAGGCCCGTCTGGTAGTAGCTGTTCATGTACGCATAGCGCAGCACGTCCTCGCTCTCTCGATTGGTCACATCCACGTGCTTCTCCAGGATCACGCGGTCTTGCGTGAGCGTGCCGGTCTTGTCGGTGCACAGGATGTCGATAGCACCGAAGTTCTGAATAGCGCTCAGTCGCTTCACGATCACCTTTTTGTGCGACATGGCGATGGCCCCTTTGGAGAGGTTCACCGTCACGATCATCGGCAGCATTTCCGGCGTGAGCCCCACCGCCACCGAGAGGGCAAACAGCAGTGCCTCCGCCCAGTTGCCTTTCGTCAGGCCCACGATCAGGAAGACCACACTCACCATCACCAGCATGAAGCGGATCATGAGCCAGGTGAAACCCGCGATGCCACGGTCAAAGCTTGTCTGTACGCGCTCGCCGGAAAGGCGTTCTGAAATGGAGCCAAAATGCGTCTTCACGCCCGTATTCACCGCGATGCCACGGGCCGTGCCGCTGAGGACGTTGCTGCCCTGGAAGCAGGCATTGGGCAGGTCGATGAGGGTGCGCCCCGAGGGGTCCACCGGATCGGCGTGTTTCTCCACCGGCATCGATTCACCGGTGAGTGAGGACTGGCTGACAAAGAAGTCCTTGGCGCTGATGAGGCGCATGTCCGCAGGAATGATCGCGCCTGCTTGAAGAACGACGATGTCGCCGGGCACCACATCCGAGATGGGCCGATCGACTTCCTTGCCGTCACGTACCAGCAGGCAGTTCGCATGCACCATGGCCTGAAGTTTTTCCACGGCCTTGCTTGAGCGGTGCTCCTGCACATAAGCCAGGACCACACTCAGCACGAGCATGCCGCCGACGACCACCGCCGAGCGCAGGTCCCTCATTACCAGAGAGGCACCGCAGATCACCAGCAACTGCACCACCAGCGGATTCTTGCAGCGCTCCCAGATCTCCACCAGAAAACCCGTCTGATTCTTTGCTCCCAGGTCATTCGGGCCATGCAGCTCGCGGGCTGCTTCGACTTCATCTTCCGTGAGTCCGGCGTCCGTGACCGCAAAACGTTTGAGGGCCTCATCCGCAGGCAACTTCGCCACTTCCACCAGCAGCCGCTCATGCTCAGAAATGGTCCCGGCTACCGACTTGGCAGCCTTGAGGAACACGGCAGGGTGAATTTTTTCCAGGACGGTACGAAACATAGGCGGCGGGCAATAACTCGCGCCCCGGGAAAGAGTGCGAAGAGTTTTGTCCAAAACCGCTGAACCGTCCCACTGCAAGTGAAAGCCGTCCCATATGGGAAAATGATCCCCTTACCCACATGGGGAAAGACACCCGATCATGCGTATCGCCATCGCCTTCCGAACTAAGCCATCTCGCGCTGACTTTCACTGCCTGCAGGCACCCGGCGGGGTCTTCCTCGGGGTGCCTCAGGCTGTGAAAGCAACAGGCGCCGCCCCTCTTTCGTTGTAAGGCGATCAGCGAATTCAAGAAGCCTGCGGCGCGAGAAATGCAGTTCCGAGCAAACCTTGGCAATTTCTTCCCTTTGGTGAAGGCTCAGCAGCAATTGGGCCATGGATCGGGAGTGTGCCGCCGTCTTGGCATTGTCTACCATGGATCGAGCCCATTCGATCTCCTCATCTTCGAGGGTAACCGCAAAGGCCGCCCAGCGTAACCGGGCGGCTCTGAGGTGGTATGGCACCTCGGTAATATTTTCGGTCATCACGCGCATAACGGGGAAGGAACGGTAATCACTTTTATGCAGCTAAAGCAAAACGATAAGCAGCATACGAAATGATCACGAATAAATTTCGGCAAATATAGGTGAATTTCGTGATAAGTCGGATGGACCCCCAGATGTGGGGTCCTACAACAATTTGCCCCTCAGGATATAAAAACACAGTTTCATGCGCTTTTTATCGTGGTGGCCTTTTTGCTTCACTTGTGCGATTGTTCCTACGGCTCCCCCACGTTTATCCTCCCTATGATCCCGCTTCGATCATTTCTTCGCTCAAGTGTATTGCTATCTTCATTACTGGTCCTGCATCAAGCGGAGGCTCAGTCACCTGCCCTGTCGGAATCGGACAGGGCGAGCATTCTGAAAAGAGTGCAGCAATTGCAAAAGCAGATGGGAGGCCCTGACACTTCCACGGCCCCGACGGCCGCTGCACCGACGATGTCCGAGGCGGACCAGGCAAAGATTCTGGAGAAGGTGCTGATGCTTCAAAAGGAATTTGAGCGCCAGCGGAAGGAAGTGACCACCGCCGCATTGGTGCGTTTCGAAAGCGCGGCAGCCACCGAAGGCACTGCCGTAGAGTTTTTCATGTCGTGCCAAAGGGTGATACAAGATCGTACACCCGATCTCGACCCGACCAACGACAAGGAGGACGCGAAGGCCGCTCTGGAACGCCAGAGGCAGCAATTTGCCGCCTATGAGGCCGCTCGCGGCAAGGCGGCGGCCTTGCAGATCGTGCTTCAACATCTGGTGCTGACCCTTCAAGCGCCCACCATGAAAGACCGTGGCGCACTGGTCTCCAAGGTGCGTGACATGGTGGCCAAGGCCATGAACGTGGCGAAGACCTATGCCGCCCCGAATGTGGACCCCATCCGAAAAGCGCC
>JAQGPI010000599.1 GCA_028293175.1 Verrucomicrobiaceae bacterium
CGCTGACCTGATTGTCGCTTAGATCCACGAATTGCAGACGCTCCAGGCCTTTGAGGGCGGAGATGTCGGTGATCTGATTTTTCGGTAGGGTGAGGGAGGCGAGTTGAGTGCATTTCTCCAGGCCGGAGAGATCCTTGATGCCCATGCCGCGGCCTTCCACTACGGCGACGGTTTCAACATCGGCGGCGACAATAGGCTCGGCGTTGTCGCGCTTGGTAAAGACCTGCTTGCGCACGGCGGCCTCGAGGTTTTTGTCCTTGAAAATCGAAACGGGCTTTGGCGGGGGAGGTGGAGCAGGTTTGGCGACAGCGGGAGCCGGGGTGGCCGCTGGTTTTGCTGGAGCGGGCGGGGCTTTGGGATCAACAGGCTTGGCTGTGGCAGGGGTCGCTGGCTTTGCCGCTGTGGCAGGTGGAGTTGCGGGCTTGGCTGCGGCAGGAGGAGCTTTTGGATCGGCAGGCTTTGCCGGCGCTGGTGTCGCTGGTTTCGCATCCGCTGGCTTGGGGGCGGGCGTGGCAGGTTTTGCGGCTGGGGGAGCAGTGGGTGCAGGCGCTGCTGCTGCTGCTGCGGGTTTCGCCTCGGCGGGTTTTGGCGCAGGCTTGTCATCTGCGGCACAAAGGGTGGCAAAGGCGAGACCAAGGAACAAAGGCAGACCGGTTTTCATGAGTCGAAGCGAGGGATGGGTGCGAATTAGAGCACTGTCATACGTGGACAGAAGCTTGCAACTTTTGGGATTCTCCCGTCAATGCTGCCAATGATCACCATTACCGTTATTTTGGAAGTCGATCCTGCTCGTCTGGATGAAGCCGTCAGCGCCATTACTATCAATGCGGCGGCATCACGCGAGGAGGCCGGGTGCCTGCGGTTTGAGGTTTCACGGCATTTGGAGCAGCCGAACGTCTTCGCTCTCTCCGAGTTGTATATCGACCCTGAGGCGGTGGATGCGCACTACGCCAGCCCTCATTTTGCCGAATGGAAGAAGAAAGTGGATAGCGGCATCGTGCTAAAGCGCACCTCGGTGCGAGGGCAGGTGATGGAGGGTTAAACTTCGGAGCGCCGGTGAAATGACAAAAAAAGCGCCGCAAGATCACTCCTGCGGCGCTTTGAGTTTCAGCACGCCAGCGATTGGCGGCTGAATGAATTACTTCTGGATGTCGAGGAACTCGCCCTGTTCGGAGAACTGGGTGAAGAGATCCTTGCCCTGACTGTTCTTTTGCAGGCTCACATTGTCACCCTTGGCTGCTTCCAGCTTTTCGGTGCCTACGGAACCGTCATTGCGGCCGACGACGATCTTGCCGCCCTTCCAGGCGCGTCCTTCTTTGGCTTGGCCCGACACATCGCAGTTCCAGGCTGGAGGCCAGGAGTTGCTGACGGCGTTTTCAAACACGACCGGGGCATTGCCCGAAGCCGAGTCCGTGAGGCCCTTGGTCATGACCCAATGGCACTCGCCTGGCCCAAGAGCTTCAGAATACTCTGGAGCTTCACCCAGGTTGTTGTCCGGCAGGTAGGGGCTGGCAGGAGCGGTGAAGACGCGTTCGTCTTCAAGCTGGCCACCCTTGATGAGGTGCCGGAAGGCATCATTGGAGGTCTGCGGCGGATCATTCTTATCGAAGTCCGGGTAGTTGCCCCCGTTGTCGGCGGCATAGGCCTTGAGCGAGATGATGATCTGCCGGCAATTGTTGGTTGCCTGCATCTGTCGTGCTCGTTCCTGGACCCCATTGAAAGCGGGCACTGCGAGGCCCGCCAGGATGGCGATGATGGTGATCACCACCAACAGTTCGATCAGGGTGAAACCCTGCTGATAACGCTTTTTCATGGTATGATTGCGGTTGGTTTATCTTGTTTATGTATGTGGAGGCCACCTAGCCGAGGCGACTTTCCACTTCGATTAGACCGGAAATGGGCATTTCGTTCCAGAATTAATTTCTGAACCTGAGGAATTGTTTCGCAACGCTTGTGCGTCCAATCTCCTATCGGTAGCGTATGTGCAGGCCGCCACCGCAAGAAGGCCCCCCAAAGCGCTGAGCCGCGGTTGGAGACTCTGGCAACAGCCATTGATAATGGCGCATTTTGAACCGGTGCCAGCGCCAAAAAGCGTAGAAGCCGAGCAAGATGAAGGCCAGCATTGCGTAACTGGTCGAATTCCCCCAGCCGCTGTACCATCGGGGTGCGCGGATCGCTGGCGAAATTACTTCATCAAGCGAGGCGACCGGAGGATCCGCAGCCGGAACTACACCACGGCGAATCGTTTCCGGGACTGGAGCCAGCATGCGCTGAACCCAGAATAAGCGAATGGATAACTGCACTAGCAGGCGATGCAATTGTTCATCCGGATCGGTCGCGCGCATGGCATCACGGATACAGCTTTCCAGCAGGCTGTTCAGATAGCCGGAGGGAACGGCATCACGGATCGGCTGGCTGACAAAAAAACGGGTGCGCCATGGTTCCCCGTAAGGGGAAACGACCAAGGCTGAGGAGCCGCTGGCAGCACTACCGCTGGCGAAGCGCGCCACACCAGCACCTTCCCGCAGCTTCTGGCTGCGACCAAGGATGACGAGTGTGAAGGGAATGCGGGAATCGCTGGCGTGGAAGGTGAGGAACCTGTCAAAGTCCTCAGCAGCGGTTTCTGAGAGTTCGTGATTGGGATCAATCAAACGCGTTGTGGCCGGTGCGCCCTCACACTTGCGGAGAAACTCGCCAGACACTTCGGCAAGCGCAGTTGTAGACGGCGCGGCGGCCTCTGGGGCAGGGTGAGTACGGGATGACTTAAGGAGCGACGGAAGAAGGAAGCGCGACAAGTCGGCACTTGGCTGGCTTTTCTCCGGTGAATCGCCGATGACGTCATTACTTTCGCCAAGCAACAGGGGAAGATTGCTTGTGGGTTCTTCCAAATCATCCACGCTGCCTAGAAGATCCCCCAAGAGCAATGGGCGCTGGGGGCTTGCGCGCATGGCGTCCACTTCCTGGGGGGTCCATCGGGGCAGAGGCAGGTAATTGTCTTCCTGGGCGGACAGCTGAACCTGGTTGAGAGTTAAAAGCACTAAACCAGCGCATATCGTTCTGGTCCGTTGCCCATTCATTTGTCCACCTCCACGGGTGATTTCTCAGGTGTCGTGTGTTTAAATCCGAACAGGCTTCTAGGTTTCCTCGCATCAATGAGCGAAGGGCGGCGCCGGGGCTGGCCGTACTTTCTCAGGAGCTTGTCAACGCCCTTTACCATCTTGGTGATGGCATTGGCGTAATCGCCGTGCCACAGGGCTGGTGAAATCTGTCTCAACAGTTCGGCGGTATTTTCATGGGTGATGACGGTTTCCAAGGAGTAGCCAAGGCACAGGCTGGCCGAATGAGTGGAAGGATCAATGACCAGAGCGATGCCGTAGTCGTTTGGCCGGATCTCGTCTTGGCAGGTGCGGACCCCATGATTGAGCAGCCAGAATCCGCCCTCGGCGGTTGAAACTCCGTGGGGAAGGATACCGAGGAAAACAGTGCAAAAGGCCTGGGGGAAGCGGCGCTCGAACTCATCGAACAGGGTTTCGAGGCGAACCGAATCGCGAAGATGCAGCAAATGCTGGGTATCCACCAGACGGTTCATAACCACCGAATGGCCGCCGAGTCGGTCGTCTAGACCCGACAGGCTGAATCCGCAGGAAGGGCAGTCGGATGTGAATGATGAACCGCTGGCCCCACAATGTGGACAACTCATAAGATGATTTTAATAAAGATGTCCAAACAATCAATCTTTAAACAACACAATCCGAGGAGGCCAGGAAAATGGTGTTTACATCGACAATCTTTGTGGTTCTAGTGCTTAACGTTTCGATTCGGCCTGCCGGTTGGCTTTCACCGTCGGTTTTCAGTTTTTTTGGTCACGGCTTACATCTATGAAATCTACGCTCATCGCGGTCTTATTTGGATGCTCTTTTGCGGCACCTACGTCTTATGGAGCTTGGCAGCGTCTTAGCGGCATTGATAAGCGTCCCGTCAATATTGCAGACGCATCCATTGATGGCACGAAAATCAGCTCCTCAAACGGGATCGGACAGCCTGAAAACTTGTTGCGCAATGTTGACGCTACAGCCTCTTCAAAAGTTCCGGCGGGTGCAAGTGAGGCTGTGGTCTGCCTTAACCGTCAGGCGGTCACCAATTTTGTGACCTTTGTCGTCGATGGAGCGGAAGGCCGGGTTTCGGTTTCCTCGAGTGGCGATCAGAAAGCGTGGGCGCCTCTTTCCCAGTCGGTGTTCACGGCTGCGGACCGTTCTATCACGATGAGGTTTGCCGGTGTGCAGGCCAAGTATGTGCGGCTGGAGTTCGACCTTAGCAAGGGGGGCTCGATTCGTGCACTGGGGGTCTACGGAACAGACACCGATTACGATTACAAGGTGCGTGAAGTCAAAAACAGCCCCGGCCCGATGAATGTCTCCGGCGGTCTGGGCGGCAGCCGCGTGATCTATGTGAATCCCTCGCCTACGGGTGGTGATGAAATGGCGGAGAAGTATAATAAGTTCGAGTTCCCCGAAACAGGCGACAAATTCCGCACGGTCATTTATGATCTCGGCCAGCCTCGTACCCTCACCGAAATTGGTTCGGTGCACTCGCCCCGCCCGGTGCGTGTGTCTGCCTATACCTTCGAAACTCTGCCTGAAAAGGAAGACTGGCGTCATCGCCGTTCGTTCGACCCTTCGGTGTTTGAAACCATGAAGCCTGTTGCAACGGCTGAAGACTCTCGCGGTCTGGGCTATGTGAAGGCGAAGCTCAGCAAGAGCGTGCGGGCACGGTATGTTGCGCTACGCTGGGAGCCAGATTTCAATCCTCCAGGATTCTCTGTGAGCTCGGTGTGCGTGAGTGCCAGCGGCCTAGGAATGGGTGAGTTTAGCCCAGGGTCAGGTGGCCCGGGAGC
>JAQGPI010000535.1 GCA_028293175.1 Verrucomicrobiaceae bacterium
AAACTTCTCATCCATGTGCGCGCGCAGCTTTCGCAGGAAATCATGCGTCTTCGGCAGGTTCTCGCAGTTGGTGCCCTCAGCCTCGTACAGATAAGGCACGGCATCCAGGCGAACACCGTCCACGCCCATCTCCAGCCAGAAATCAATCACTCGCAGCAGCTCGTCATGCACTTCGGGATTTTCAAAATTCAGGTCCGGTTGGTGTGAATAGAAGCGATGCCAGAAGTAAGATTTGGCCACTGGGTCCCAGGTCCAGTTCGAAGTTTCAAAATCCTTGAAAATGATGCGCGCGTCCTTGTATTTACGCGGGTTGTCGCTCCACACATAGAATTCGCGAGCCGCTGACCCGGGCGGCGCATGGCGGGCGCGTTGGAACCAGGGATTCTGATCAGAAGTGTGATTGAGCACAAGCTCGGTAATGATTCGCAGGCCGCGCTTGTGGGCTTCCTCCAGCAGCAGGCGAAAGTCTTCGACCGTGCCATAGGAGGGGTTTACGGAATAATAGTCGGCAATGTCGTAGCCGTCATCGCGTAGGGGCGAGGGATAGAACGGCAGCAGCCAGATGGCGGTGATGCCCAGCTCGGCAAAGTAATCCAGACGCTGGAGCAACCCACGAAAGTCGCCGATGCCGTCGCCATCCCCGTCCTGGAATGTTTTCACATGCAATTCGTAAATAACAGCGTCTTTAAACCAGAGCGGGTTGGACATAAGAGGAAGAGGATATTGAAGGAAGTGCGAGGAACACGCGACCAAGTTGCGCCTCGCGGACGAGTCGCTATCGTTGTGTTCTTCCTTCAATCGACAACATAGGCTTCTGCGGCCCTTTCTGCTTCTCGTCCTGACCTTCTGCTCAGGGAGACGCCTGATAAGGCAGTCGGCCATGGCTTCATTTTCGAATCTTCCTTCCCGGACCTTCATGCCTTCAACGACGAATTCATCCCCCTCATCGGATCCCAAGAGAGTGCTCATTGTCGATGACCATCCGGTGTTCCGGCGGGGCATCGCTGCGCTGATTGAGGAACAGCAGGACCTGAGCGCGTGCGGTGAAGCCGAAAACGCCATCAGTGCGCTTGAGGCAATGCGCCAGCTTAGTCCTGACGTGATTTTGATGGACATTAATATGCCCGGCACCAACGGCATTGAACTCATCAAGATGGCCCTCGCAGAGCACCCAAAGCTCGTCATTCTCGTCCTCTCGATGCATTCCGAATCGCTCTATGCGCTGCGGGCGCTACGGGCTGGAGCCAAGGGATACGTTATGAAAGCGGAGGCGCTAGAAAGCGTGGTGACTGCCCTGCGCAAGGTGCTCAACGGCGGCATTTATGTAAGCCCACGCTTCACCGAGCGACTGATTTTCAAAGCGATCCAATCGGAAGCGGACGGCACGGGTTCGCCCGTGGACAAGCTTTCCGACCGCGAACTGGAAGTGTTGCAACTCATGGGCCGGGGCTTTGGCACCCGCGACAGTGCCACTGCATTGAACCTCAGCATCAAGACCATCGAAACTCATCGCGCCCATATCAAAGAAAAGCTGGGCTTCAAGGACCCTGGGGAAATGACTCGCTTTGCTATCGACTGGCTGGCGCAGGAGGGATAAAGCGGTACTCAGCGGCGATTCATAGGGCCATGACGGACTCTGCGGCGATTTCAAAAAGAATAGACCGCCTCACCATCGATGACCGCCATTCCCTCGCTGCCTTGCTCCACTTACCGCCTGCAGTTCCATGAAGAGTTCCGCTTTCAGGACGCCACCCGTCTGCTGCCCTACTTGAGTGAACTCGGCATCACACATGTTTATGCCTCGCCCATCTTTCGCGCTGGTCCGCACAGCCGCCACGGCTACGACATCTGCGATCACAATGAGTTGAATCCAGAAATCGGCACCCAGGAGGATTTCGATGGGTTTGTCTCCGCGTTGCACGAGCATAATATGGGCCTTATCCTGGACTTTGTGCCCAATCACATGGGCATCGCCGATCAGCGCAATCCGTGGTGGTGGGACGTGCTTGAAAACGGCCACGCATCAGCCTTTGCCCGCTATTTTGACATTGAGTGGCAGCCGTTGAAAACGGCCATGGAAAACAAGGTGCTGCTGCCCATTCTGGGAGACCAATACGGTCGTGTTTTGGAGGGCGGGCAGTTGAAGATCCAGTTCTCCAATGGCGCATTCTCTCTGCACTATTATGGAACGGTGCTGCCGCTTGACCCTAAAAGCACAAGGGTCATTCTTCGGCGGGCAGGAGAACAAATGAATCCCGTTCCAGACGAGCTGGAGAGCATTCTTACCGCACTCGATAACCTGCCCTCGCTCAACGAATCCGACGCCGCGCGCATTACGGAGCGTGGCCGTGAGAAGGGCATCATCCGCGAGCGCCTGACACGGCTTTGCGCGACCGACCCGGCGGTGAATGAAGCCATCAACGCCACTTTGAGTGAATGGTGCGACAGCAGCGCTGGAGGTGCAGCGCACGACCGCCTGGATGCATTGCTCAGCGTGCAGGCCTATCGGCTCAGCTACTGGCGCGTGGCGGCGGAGGAGATCAATTACCGGCGGTTTTTTGACATCAATACCCTGGCCGCCATTTGTGTGGAATTGCCGGAAGTCTTTGACGCCACCCACCGCCTGTTGTTGCAGCTCGTTTCAGAGGGCAAGGTCAACGGCGTACGCATTGATCATATCGACGGTCTAGCGCTTCCTCTGGCTTATTTGGAAACGCTGCGTGACCGTCTGGCGGAAGCCTCTGGCGGTACGCCGTACTTGGTGGTGGAGAAAATTCTCGGCAAAGACGAATCTCTGCCCGCAGCCTGGCCCATTCACGGCACCACGGGCTACGAATTTGCGGCGGGCTGCACGGCGGTGCTCGTGGATGGGGCGGCGGGCCCGCTCTTCACCGGGCTTTACACGAAGTTCCTGGGCTTTGTGCTCTCCTACCCGG
>JAQGPI010000605.1 GCA_028293175.1 Verrucomicrobiaceae bacterium
ACCGCGCCTGGATCGAGAAGGCCAAGCCGCAGGTGGATTGGATCATCATGGATGGTTCCTCGCTGCTGCGCGGCTTCGCCGATGTGGCGCAGCTCTGCCCTTTAGCCACTGATGTGCTGTTTGTCCACGATGCGACCTGCTGCAATGCCGAACAAGTACGTGCAGCATTGAATCTCCTGCGCCCGCTCACCACCAACGAAACCATGCGCGGCATGGTGATGAACCGGCAGACAATGTGCGCGATCTGATCTTTCAATCCTCCCCGACAACCTACCCTCCCATGAACGTCCTCAAGCTGTTCGCCAAGTGCATCCTGATTATCGTCATGATCCCCCTGGTCCTTCAGATTATCCTGGAGGGCTTCGCCATCTACGCCAGCCTGCACACCCACGCCGACTCCAACACCCTCAGCAAGGCCGTCGCCGCTTTTGCAGTATCAGTGGGATTTTTGGCCTTCCTGGGCTTGTTGTCCTCCAAGCTGAGCAGCAAGCGTGCTGAGGCTGCCCTCAAATAAGCTCGCCAGTCTTTGATCACGGGCTAGCATGAGCCCGCATGCTCACCAAAACTGCGTTTTTTCTGCTGCTTTTTTCCAGCATTTTTCACATCGCCAAGGCCAATGTGAAAGTGCCAGAAGGTGGCCATGAAATCAACCTCGCGAAGCCCAGCGCCGTCCTGCCCAAAGAACCGGGTATCGCTACCTCTTCCTCCCTAGAATCTCCCAACGCTCCCGGCAAATCCGTCTGGCGATTCGAGATCCAGAATCAGCCGGTCAACGCCTGGAGCGTGCAGCTTGGTGCCACTGTGCAGAGCGACATCAAACAAGGCGACCGCTGCCTGCTGCTGTTTCATGCCCGCGCCGTGAACGGCAATAAGGCTTTCGGCGCGGCCAACGTGGAGAGGCGTGAGCCGCCGGATTTCTCAAAACTGGGCCGCACGGAGTTCAAAGTCGGCCCGAAGTGGGAAGAAGTGGTCATGCCCTTCATCGCCAGCGGCAACGCAGTTTTAGGCAAGACCGGCGTGGCGATTCATCTCGGTGGCGAAGTACAATCCATCGAGCTGAGTGGCATCCGACTGCTGGACTATGGCCCTGACTTCGCCTTTGAAAAGCTGCCGCAGCCCTCGGTTTCCTATGAAGGCCGCGAACCTGATGCGGCCTGGCGCAAGGCAGCGCTGGAACGGATCGAAAAGATCCGCAAAGGCGACTTCACGCTTGAAGTGGTGGACAAGGACGGCAAGCCACAGCCTAACATCGGGGTGCATGTTTCATTGAAACGCCATGCCTTCGGCTTCGGCACTGCCGTTACCGCCAAGTGGCTCAACGATGAATCCGAGGACGGCAAAAAGTACCGGGACATCGTCAGCTCCATGTTCAGCAAAGTAGTATTTGAGAATGATTTAAAGCCCTTTGCCTGGGCCGCTGAAAAGGACCCGAAAAGCACTGGCGGCTATCGCAAGGAGTGGATCGATAAAGGCCTCGCGTGGTGCGCAGAGCAGCACATCCCCGTGCGCGGTCACTACTTGATGTGGGGTCCATGGGAGCCGTGGTCCAAAGAGCTCAAGGACAAGCCCGAGATCCTGCGCCAGCAAATCTGGGATCACATGGTGGAGAAGCTGCCCGTGGTGGGCGACCGCGTGGTGGAATGGGATTGCGTCAATCATCCTGCGGGCTGGGAGGCCAATGCCTGCATTGATACCGTGCTCGGTCGCGGTGTGTATGCGAACTTCATCAAAGCCACACGCCAGCACACCAAGCTGCCCCTGTGGGTGAACGAAGACCAGATGTTCCGCTCCGGTCGCCAGCAGGAAGAATACGCCGCCATCATCGACGGCCTCGTGAAAGACGGGGCGGCCCCGGATGGCATCGGCAACATGGCGCACTTTCATTCCTCCTTCCTGCCAAGCCCCGAGGACATGCTGCGCATCTCCGATCAGTTCGCCAAGCTCGTGCCGCATCTGCAAATCACTGAGTATGACATCACCGCCAATGGCGATGAAAAACTGGCGGCGGATTTCACTCGCGACATCCTCATCACCGCGTTCAGCCATCCCGCTTACACCGGCTTCGTCATGTGGGGCTTCTGGGAAGGCAGCCATTGGAAACCCGAAACCGCTCTCTGGCGCAAAGATTGGAGCCCCAAGCCCGCCGCCGAAGTGTGGAAGCATTGGGTCACCGAGACATGGCGCACTGACGAAACCCTCAAAACCGATGCTGAAGGCAAAGCTTCAGTGCGCGGCTTCTTTGGTCGCTATGACGTGACAGTGAATGGCGAAGTGCAGCCGGTGGTATTGGGTCAGTCCGGTGACACACTGAAGATCGTGTTGGAGAAGTGATGGCCCTCACCAAATTCTCGATGCGCCCAGCAGAGAAAGCGGCGTGTCAGGTGAAAGCAGCGTCATACCTGCCTCTATGGCTTGGGCAGCAAGCAAGCGGTCAAAGGGATCAGGATGGACCCGTGGCAGTTCACCGCTGAGGTAAATGGCTCCTTGCGTGAGAGGCAGGGACTTGAACTGATGATGGGCAAACTTCTCCGGTATCCAGATTCTGGGCGCACCGGGCAGTGGCAGTTTCCCGGTTGCATGCTTCAACGTGACTTCCCAGATGCTCACGTCACTCACAAACAATTCGTTGGCCTCATTGTTGATGGCCAGGGATGCCTGGGGCGACAGCAGTGAAGGCTGCTGGGAGGTCCAAAGAAAGGTGCAGGTATCGAGCAGGTATTTCACAGGAGGCCCCACTCTTTCAATTCCTCATCCGATAACGGCGCGAATGCCGAGTCAGGAAAGATAAAAGGCTCTCCTTTGATGTCTCCCACCTTGGGTCGGGGGTTGGTCTTCTCAGGCTTCAAGGGCACCAGCATGGCCACCGCCGTCTTGCCCCGGGCAATGACAAACTCTTTCCCTTTCTCCACCTCTGCCAAGTAGTGCGAAAGGTGCGTCTTCGCCTCGTGGGTGGTAATTGTGGTCATACAACTAACGTACAACCCGCCCAATCTTAGTCAAGTTAGTCCACTAGAGTCAGCACGATGGGACTCGTGCCGACTCTGGACATAATGGCATTACAACGACCGCGCCTTGATCTCCTCCTGCACCTGCGTGAGGAAATCCGCCAAGGGCTTCACTCCGAGGTCGCCGCGCTTTTGATGGCGTACGGCCACGACACCGTCTTCGGCTTCTTTTTGGCCAATCACGAGCATATACGGGATCTTCTCGAGCTGGGCGTTGCGGATCTTGGCTCCGATCTTGTCGGCAGTGGTGTCGATGGTCACACGCACGCCAGCTTCGTTGAGTGTCTTGTACACCGTCTGGGCGAATTCATCGGCCTTTTCAGAGATGGTGAGCACGCGCACCTGTTCGGGCGAAAGCCACACAGGGAAGGCACCGGCGAAATGCTCGATGAGCACGCCGGTGAAGCGCTCCATGCTGCCGAAGGGTGCGCGATGGATCATCACAGGGCGATGCTTCAATCCATCTGAACCGGTGTATTCCAGACCGAAACGCACAGGGTTTTGATAGTCCACCTGCACGGTGCCGAGCTGCCATTCGCGGCCAATCACATCCTTGACCACGAAGTCGATCTTCGGGCCGTAGAAGGCGGCTTCGCCGGGCTCTTCGGTGAAGGCAACGCCGAGGCTCTTGGCGGCTTCGCGGCAGGCGTGTTCGGCCTTGTCCCATTGCTCGGGATTGCCCGAGTATTTGCTGCTGTCGGGATCACGCAGACCCACGCGCACGCGGTAGTTTTCCATGCCAAGGGTGGTGAGCACGATTTTCACGAGGCTGAGGCAGCCCATGACTTCCGCCGCAAGCTGGTCTTCCGTGCAGAAGAGATGCGCATCATCCTGCGTGAAGCCGCGCACACGTGTGAGGCCGCCGAGTTCGCCGGTCTGTTCCCAGCGGTACACGGTGCCAAATTCGGCGAGGCGCACGGGCAGATCGCGATAGCTCTTCGGCGTCTGCGCGTAAATGCGGATGTGATGGGGGCAGTTCATCGGCTTCAACAGGAAGCCATCGATGAGGTCTTCATCCGGACGCACGCGGTCCGCAGGGATCGTGTCAGCGCCCGTGCGCTCGTTGATCGTCTGGCGAAGACGCTGTGAGACAGCGTCCACACGAGCGAGCACCTCGGCGCAAGAGCAGCCAGCTTCCGCGCACTTTTCCAGGTCGCCGTTGTCGATGACCGGCGCGAACTGCGACTCCTTGTAATAAGGGAAATGGCCGCTGGTCTTGTACAGTTCCAGCTTGCCGATGTGCGGCGTGAAGACCTGGCTGTAGCCCTGCTTGCGCAGTTCTTCGCCGATGAAGTTTTGCAGTTCCTGACGCAGGATCGCGCCCTTGGGCATCCACAGGATAAGGCCCTGGCCTACCTGCTCATCAATAGCGAAGAGCTGCAATTCCCGGCCCAGCTTGCGATGGTCGCGCTTCTTGGCTTCCTCAAGCTGCACGAAGTGGGCTTCGAGTTCTTCCTTGGTTGCGAAGGCGGTGCCGTACAGGCGCTGAAGCTGCGGCTTCGTCTCATCGCCCAGGTAGTAGGAGCTGGAAACTGAGGTAAGCTTGACGTTCTTGCACTTGCCGCTGTAGCCCACATGAGGTCCGGCGCAGAGATCGATGAAATCGCCGTTCTGGAAGCAGGAGATCTGCTCGCCTTCCGGGATCTTGTCGATGAGATCGAGCTTGAACACACTGGGATTTTCCGGGCGCTCGCTGAGGCCGCCGAGACGGCCGCTCTTGGCCATGGCGATGGCTTCATCGCGGCTGATGCCCTTCCATTCGAACTTCTGGTTCTCCTTGGAGATCTTCTTCATCTCCGCCTCGATCTTCTCGAAGTCATCCGGGGTGATGCGGTGATCGAGCTGGAAGTCGTAGTAGAAGCCGTTCTCCA
>JAQGPI010000662.1 GCA_028293175.1 Verrucomicrobiaceae bacterium
CGGTGCCACCAATAAGCGTGGTGGTGTTAACGATGGCCATGTTGATGGAAGGTTCCGCCACTGCGTTGTTGATGGGAGTGACGGTGAAGGTCACCACACGGTTCCATTGGGTGCCGCCGGTGGTCGCGTTGGTGAAGTCAGCCGAGGTGGGGCTGAAGGTCACCTGAGCGGTATTCACTGCATTCTGGAAGTAAGCGGACGGGGCTACGCGCACTGTGGCACCGGCGGCCGGAGGCGCGCCAATGGTCAATGTGTAAGTGAAGGGAGTACCGCCTTCGGTCACACTGCCGGTGGTAGTTGAGACATTCACCGAAGGCTGACTTACTTCGTTGTCACCAATGGCAACGGCGACCGTGGCAATGTCACCGGGCACATAGCCACCGGCATTGTTGGCGGCATAAGTGATGGTGGTGGCATGCTCGCCCTGTACGATGGCATCATCAATAGCAGTGACCGTTACCGTCTGCGGGACGAACCAGTTGATAGGCGTGAATGTGAGCGAACCGGAGGACAGTGAGACCATGCTGGCAGGCAGTTGCGTGGCAGTAAGCGTCACATTGGCCGTGGGTGCCCGTCGGAGCGCCACTTCAAAGGTGTCGGTCATGCCCCCTTCGACCACACGGGTGGCACCATTGGTCAGGATGACCTGGATGGTGTTCGCCGCATTGGCGAGGTCGTCATTGTCATTCACAATCACGGGCGTAGCAGCCGTAAGGCTGATGAAGCCAGCGGGTTGCGCCGCGTCTGTGGTGGCGGTGAGTGTGTCCGTGAAGACGACTTCGGAGGTTGCGTCGTTGAAGGCTGTGACGGTGACAGCCTGCGGTGTTGTCCAGTTTGCTGGAGTGAAGGTCAACGTCGAAGCCGAGAGCGTTGTCTGACCTGTGGTGACGAGATTCACTATCACGTTGGCCGTCGGAGCAGCCGGGCCGGAAAGGCTGATGTTAACCACATCCGTTGCGCCACCTTCAGTGACTTCCGTGGTACCGCTGGTGGGAGCAATCACAATACGTGAGCCGGTATCGTTGTCCGTGATCGCTACGTTGATGTCACCGATCGCGAAGTTGTTGTAGCGCGAATCCGTGCTGCTAACAGTAGAAGTGATCGTGGCCGAGTGGGGGCCTTCAGAAATGGCGTCATCCACGGCGGTCACAGTGACCGTCTGAACGGTATTCCAGTTGGTGGGCGTGAAATTGAGCACGCCGTTTGCGGACAGGGTGAGACCTGTGAGAGTCGTCTGCCCGGTGGGTGTGGTGCCCAGGGTGATCGCCACATCGCTGCTGGGCTGGCCCAGCAGCTTGAAGTCAATCGTATCTGTGGTGCTGTTCTCTGCCACCGCCGTAGTACCTCCCGACTGGGTCACTGTGATACCGGCAGAGGTATTGAGGTCGTTGTCACCGATAAGGGCATTGACGAACTTCACATTGGTGTAACCGCCGCCACTTGCCACGTATTTGATCGGGCTCAGGTGAGTGGTCTCTACTCCGAGATCATCGGTGGCGGTGAGCGTCACCGTTTGCGGGACGTTCCAGGTTGCCGTGGTGAAGGTGAGATTGGCGATGCCGGAGACGTCGCCCGCATTGCCTGTCCAAGTGAGGGTCACAGTGCCGGACGGCGCCTTGTCGAGCACCACAAAATAGGTGTCCGTCATAGCTCCCTCCACGGCGGCGGATGCGCCCCAGGTTTCCACCACGGAGATACCGTTAGCAGCGGCATCATCGTTGTCATTCACACGCACAATTACCGGCGCACAGGCAAGGGCGTTGTAAGCCGTGTCCGTGCTAGCGGTGCTGTGGGTGATGGTCTTGAACTGCACACCCTGATACACTGCATCATTCACGGCTGTGAGAGTGATGGTCCTGGCGGAGGTGTAGGTGGAGGGGGTGATGGTCAACGTGGCAACACCGGCGGAAGGTGTGGCGAAGGTTGAATCCGTGCAGCTCAAAGCCAGGCGCGAGTTGTCGTAGTTGAATGTCAGGGTGACGTTCGCAGTCGGCGCTGTGCTTGTGGCAAAGGCGACAGTATAATTGTCCGTGGTGCTGCCTTCCGTGACCACTGGGATGCCGGTCGCCGTAGCCTTGCCAGGAACGAAGCGGCGCGGGGCCGTGTCGTTGTCCGCGATTAGGCAGTTAAAGTCGGAGACTTGGGAGCCGTTGTAATCAGCGTCCGTGCTGGTGACCGCATTGCGAATGACGGCCGCGCGTACATTGTAGGGAGCGCTGGCGACCAGGAAGCTGTCAGCCACCGCATCGTCCACGGCGGTGATGGTCACTGTCTGCGGCACATTCCAGTTGGTATCGGTGAAGGTCAGGCTTGCAGGCGAAACCGTCACATCCGTGCTGGCCGCAGGGGCGGCGGCAGTCTGCCAAGGCTTCACAGCGGAAGGCGTGACGGTGACCGTCTGGGTAGCGGCGGGCGAAGCGGTGAGGACCACCGTGTAAGTGTCCGGCGTACCCCCTTCTGTCACCGTCGTGGTGCCGCCGCTCTGGGCGATGGCGACGATCTTGGCAGCGGTGCTGTCGTTGTCCTTGATATTGAAGGCCAGCGGCGGTGTGTAGATGTTGGAGTAATTGGCATCGGCGCTGGCAACGGTGTGCAGAATGCTGGAGCCGAGGATGCCATCGCTGCTGCCGTTTTCATAACCACGCACCGTGACGGTCTGCGGCTGGTCCCAGTTGCTTGCATCAAAGGTCAGGGTGGCGACATCAGTCAGCAAACGCGGAGCGGTATTAACAGAATTAGTAACGAAGTCATCACCGCTGAAGCCAGGGAAGATCGCGGTCAGGCTCATCAACGCAATGTTGTATTGCCGGTTGACCCGGTTCACCACATTACTTTCCGTATCGATCTGCAACTCCGGACCAAACAGTCCCGCGTCGGCCATAATACCTGGCTGTACGTAATCTGGCAGGAACCAGTTGAAGACGCTCGGGGCCTTCTGCGGCGACTGACCGATGAAAGGTGTCTGGTCGCCAAGACGCATGCGCGAAGTGCCAACCGGGAACTTCGCCAGTTCGCTGGAAGGATAGGGTGTGATCGAGGGGCTGTCCGAACCGGTAAAAGGAACCGACATCGTATTGAGGCTTGCCAGCGGTGCGCTGCTGGAAGCCTTCAGGGCGCGGAACATCGAGGCGTAGTGCAGCAGCGGCTCCTTCTGCTTGCCAGCGCCCGGCAGGGTGTCCTGCACTTCAAGCGAACGGGCTTCGTAATCGAGCAGAATGGCTTTCATCACGGCGCCAAGGTTGCCGTTGGTACTGCGATACACCTCACTCGCGCGGTAGAGATAGCCAGGGCTGGGATTGGAAGTGACGAGCCGCTGGATAAGTTCGCGAGTGATGACGACCGGTGTATTTTGATGGCCGTTATAAGTGCTGGCGGTGGAATCACCAGCAAGGGCGTTGTGAGCCAGCCGGATGTCATTATCCGCAAGCGGATAGGTCTGGAGATCGGCCACTCCGGAGATGTCCACATAGGGGATGACCGTTTCTCCGGCCTTGGTCGGCTCGCCGAGCTTGCTGGCAAAGAGCACCTTGGAAGCACCTGGATAATCCTTACCACCGGCGGGGGTCACGTACTGATTGAAGTCGTGATAGGTGATGCCGTTGAAACGACCCAGCGCCTTCATGGGATAAAGGTAAGGAGCTTGGAAAAAGGCTTCACCAGCACCCGTGTTGAAATCCGTGAAGTTCACGCCCTGGAATTCAATCTGGGGGCTAGCAGCCACGGAAGTAGGCACCATCGCATATCCCTGGGTGCTGAGACGGCGCACGGTGACGGCGGCATGACGTGCACCAAAGGTGAGGCCGGTCAGCACACGTGCAAGCTCGGTAATATCCGTCTGATTGTAAGTGGGAACCGGCAGCGCATCAGGACCTAACACCAAGCTGCCATCTGGATGCCGCAGCACCAGGCCGATGGTAAAGAGCTGCATGATTTCACGCGCATAGTTTTCATCAGGATAGATGTCGATGCCGCCGCTGGTGTAGTGGGCGCGGTTGCGCAGATGGCTGAGGTAGGTGCCCATCATTGGGCTGTAGCTGACCTTTTCGAGAAGGTCGCGATACTTGCCGAAAGCGCCCTGGGCGAGCATGTCCCAATAGTTGGCGGCGCCATAATGTTTGGCCAGGATGGTGGTGTCGTTTTCGGAGATCACCACGATTTCCTGAAGAGCGGCTGCCATGCGCTGGCGTACCTGATCCTTGGAATTGAGCACCATGGTCCACCACTCACGACGGCGGTTCGCGGCATTCTGCGGTGAATTGAAGGCGTAGATGTTGTTCGTGGTGAGCTGGTAAGGATTAGTTAGGTTGCCGAACGCATCGTACGAGGCAGTGTAACCCTGACCCGCAAACTGCGGGTCATTGCCTGCCTGGATCGGCTTGGCGCCGCGCAGAGCGAATTCTTCGTTGTCTGCGGCCAGCACCAATGCCAAGAAGTTCGGCGAGGGAGTCTGGGTAATGTCCATCTGCTTGGTAAGCCAAGCGGTGTAACCTGCAATCATGCCCGTTGAAGTAGCTCCATCGCTGATAGGGCCGCCATCGGCTGTTTCAATGGCTGCCTTCACCTCGTTGTAGCTGGTCGTCGTCGCGCCAAATGTTGATTGATCCAGGAAGGATAGATGTCGCGCTCTGCATCCACGGCGGTGAGGGTGCCAGGGAGAGGTGGGGCGATCAAATCGGGACGGGTAGGATCAAAGTCCAGAGTGCCGCTGGCCTTGTTAAAGTGGCCGGTGATTTCACCCGTATTGTAGTTCTGCGTATTGATGTCTAGGTAGACCTCGCCGGTACGAAGTTCATCGAGCATCGCCTGATCCGTCGTGGCTGCGGCGGCGGCGCGGATGTTCCATAGAATATCGGTTAGCGGGCTGGTGCTGCCGAGGTTGTTGCGAATGACCTGGTCGTTGTTGATGCGCAGGTAGGCGGAGACTTCCACGGAGCTGAGACCGCTTACGTTGATGCTGACCTTGGCGTTGTCGTAGTCGCCTTCCAACTGCTCCGACGCCACCCCTGAAGCGG
>JAQGPI010000606.1 GCA_028293175.1 Verrucomicrobiaceae bacterium
GTGGGCCTTGCGCTCGTGGAAGAAATAAGGCGAGATGGAGAAGTAGGCGCCGAGCTTGACGAAGACCGGCACCATCTCCACCGGGCCGCCATAGGAGTGCAACAGGAAGCCGCACTCAGGGCGTGGCGAATCGCGCAGGTTTTCCTCCAGCAGACCCCAGGCGCGCAGGCAATGCACGGTGGTGGGGCGGTTCTCGCGCGCCGCGATTTCGAGCTGCTCGCGGAAGAAGCGGACCTGCATTTCTACATCCGGATTTTCCATCCACCGGTCCAGGCCAATCTCGCCGACTCCAGCCTTCGGGAAGGCGCGCAGCCATTCCTCCAGCGTATCGCGCCATGCGGGTGATTGCTCCTTCACGTACCAGGGATGAACGCCGAAGGAAGGCAGCGTCCAGCGGTATTGTTTCGCGAGGTCCGCCACACTCTGCCAGTCTTCTTCGCCTGATCCAGCGACCACGGAACGAATGAGGCCGAGCTTTGGCAATTCATCGGCAAGACGCTCGCGATGGCTGTCCAACGGCGCGTCTTGCAGGTGTATGTGGGCATCAAAGAGTCGCATGGCTTCTTGCAAAGGCTTCCATACGGGCGCGCACGGCTGCGAGGCCGTTCACGCGGGTGGGGGACAGCAGCTTATGGAAACCCAGGGGCTCCCACAAAGTGGGTTCGGTGGCCGCCACATCCGCGGGCGTGCCGCCTTCATAGACTTCACAGAGCAGGCCCACCAAGCCCTTCACCATGGGCGAATCGGCGTCGTAAGCGAAGTGGCAGTGCTGGTCATTCACGGTGGGGACGAGCCACACGGCGGAAACGCAACCCGCCACTCGGTTGGCATCCACGCGGAGTTCAGCGGGCAGGGAACGTCTGGCTGCGCGCGAAACTACGGCGCTCAGGCGCTCCTGCACGTCTTCGATGATGCGCAGGTCGCTGACGAGTTCGGACTGTTTTTCACTGACGGTCATGGAAGTTGATGGTTGAGAGCTGATAGTTGATGGACGGATCTGCTGGCCAGCCTCCCTCCAGGCTATCAACTCTCAGCCAACAACTATCAACTTCCATGGGATTCGTCTTGCCGCCGGTGATGCCGCCAGCATGTTCGACGGCCATGACCATCGAAGAGATCACCGCCCGCATCTGCGCCTTTCGCGACGCGCGGGACTGGATGCAATTCCACAATCCCAAGGACCTCGCCATTGCCATCGCGGCTGAGGCGGGCGAGCTGATGCAGCCTTTCGTGTGGAAGACATCTGAGCAGGCTGAATCCGTGGCGAGGGAAAAGCACGATTACCTTGCCGATGAAGTCGCGGATGTAGCCATCCTGCTATTTGAGTTTGCCCACAACCTGGGCATCCCGCTGGAAGAGTCGATGCTGGCTAAGATGGCGCGCAATGAACAACGCTATCCCGTGGCCAAGGCCCACGGGTCCAACGCCAAGTACAACGAACTGTGAGCACGCCTGAATCCGAAGCACCGAAACCGCACCAGCGCCGCGTGCGCTATCAGGGCAAGAACCCGCGGAAGTTCGAAGACAAGTACAAGGAGTTGAATCCCGAGCGCTATGCCGAAACGGTGGCGAAAGTGCGTGCCAGTGGCAAGACTCCGGCGGGCCAGCATGTGCCGATCATGGTGCATGAAATCATGCAGGCGCTGAAGCCCATGCCGGGGGAACGGGCACTGGATTGCACGCTTGGCTATGGTGGGCATGCAGGTGAGTTGATCAAGGCTGTGCAGCCGGGCGGATGCTTGCTGGGATTGGACCAAGACCCCTTCGAGATCGAGAAGACCGAGGCACGTCTGCGGGGACTCGGCTTTCCGGCAGAATCGCTGCACGTCAACCGCATTAATTTCGCAGGGATGCGTCGTGCATTGGCTGACCTGGAATGGAATGACGGCGTGGATGTGATCCTCGCGGATCTCGGCCTCTCCTCCATGCAGATCGACAATCCCGCGCGCGGTTTCAGCTTCAAGCACGAGGGCCCGCTCGATATGCGCATGAACCCTCAGCGCGGCGTGCCGGTGAGCGATTTACTGCTCAAGCTGAACGCGGAAAAGCTGGCTGAAATCTTGACCGAAAATGCTGATGAACCACGGGCGGATGTCTTGGCCACAGCACTGACTCAGCGCTCCTTTGCCACCACGACCCAACTGGCTAAGGCGGTGCGCATGGCATTGCCCTATGCTTCGGATGAAGAGCAAAAAGACAACACGATCCGGCGGGTGTTTCAGGCGCTGCGCATTGCGGTGAACGAGGAGTTCACTGTGCTGGATGCGTGGTTGCGCGACCTGCCAGCTTGTCTGCGTCCCGGCGGTCGCGTGGCCGTGCTCACCTTCCACAGCGGCGAGGACCGCCGCGTGAAAAAGGCCTTTCAGAACGGGCTGCGCGAGGGTGCTTACAGAGACACGAGTGATGAGATCATCCGAGCGTCTAACGCGGAAGTGCGTGATAATCCGCGCGCCTCTCCAGCAAAGCTGCGATGGGCGGTGAGGGCTTAGCGCTTAGCTATTTGCTCTCGCCTTTATCCGCCTCTGAAACAGCCGGCTCCGTGACAACAGGTGGCGGAGCAATGCTGTTCGCCAAAGATGTGAGATCAGAGACCCATTGCTCAACGCCCGGATAGGTGAGGTTTTCCTTCACCAGTTTGACCAGTTCATCCAAGGCTACCGGGCGGCGGGTGCCGTATTTTAGGAGATCCAGCCACTTCCTCCATTGCAGGTCCTTGTAGCCTGTGATGCCCCAGTGGGCGAAGGCGTTGTCATCCTGTGAGCAGCGGTGCAAGGCCAGTTGATGGCCCAGGTATTCGTCCCACACATTGCTCAGCTCCAAGGGGTTGTGCTCGCGATACCAGGAGAGCACGAAAGTGTTGTAGATCTCGTCGAGATTCAGCGGCGAATCACACCATCCATCCAGCGGCTTGAAGTAGTTGCGCAGATTATACGCCTGGGCAAAGGCCGTGCCTAGCACACCTTGCTCCATGGTTTGAATGATCTGGCGCCGTGCTCGGTCCTCATCTTTGCTGGAAAAG
>JAQGPI010000594.1 GCA_028293175.1 Verrucomicrobiaceae bacterium
CTTCGAAATCATGCGGATACTGGTAACCCACGCCATTGCCGAACGTTTTGGCGCCCTTGTAGTGGCCGTCGCGCAGGTGCTTGGGAACCGGCAGCGTGCGACCGTTTTTGACATCATCCAACGCCGCATCAATGGCTGCGTAAGCGCGGTTGCTCTTGGGTGCGGTGGCAAGATAAACCGTAGCGTGGGCGAGGGGAATGCGCGCCTCTGGCATGCCAATGAATTCCACCGCTTGTTGCGCTGCCACGGCCACGCGCAGGGCGTTCGAATCTGCCATACCGACATCCTCGCTGGCCGCAATCACGATGCGCCGCGCGATGAAGCGCAGGTCTTCACCCGCATACAGCATTTTGGCTAGCCAGTAGAGCGCCGCGTCGGGATCGCTGGCGCGCATGCTTTTGATGAAGGCGCTGATCGTATCATAGTGTCCGTCGCCATCGCCATCATAGACCAGCGCTTTTTTTTGCGCCGACTCCTCTGCCACTGAGAGATCAATGATGACTTGGCCATCAGGGCCGCTCGCGGGCGTGCTTAGCGCCGCAAGGTCCAGCGCCATGAGGCACTTGCGCGCATCGCCATCCGCCACCGTGGCGAGGTGGGCGCGCGCTTCATCCGTGATGCGCACATCCATCTTGCCCAAGCCGCGCTCGGCATCGGCGATGGCGCGGTCAATGAGGTCTTCCAAATCCGCCTGGGGCAAGGGTTCAAGAGTGAAGACCTGCGAGCGGCTCACCAGCGGGCTGTTGATGTAAAAAAACGGGTTGTGCGTCGTGGCTCCAATGAAGCGCAGCGTGCCGCGCTCGATGTGCGGCAGCAGCACGTCCTGCTGGGCCTTGTTGAACCGGTGAATTTCATCCACGAACAAGATCGTGGTGCGCCCGTTCAAGCGCTGGTAATTCAGGGCCGCCTCGGCGGCGGAACGGATGTCCGCCACGCTGCTCTCCACGCCGCTGAGCGAGACGAAGCGCGACTTCGTTTCCGCGCAGACGATTTGCGCCAGTGTGGTCTTGCCCACTCCCGGCGGCCCATAAAAGATCAATGACGAAAATCGGTCGGCCTCCACTGCGCGGCGCAACAGTTTGCCCTCGCCCAGGATGTGCTTTTGTCCCACATACTCCGCTAGGTTCCTCGGCCGCATCCGTGCCGCCAGCGGAATGCTGGAAGCCGCCGGGGCTTTGGGAATGGGTTCGGCAGTGAAGAGATCGGACATCGCTCAGACGGTGGAGCGGGATCGCCCCCTTGCAATGTACGACTGCGAGGTGGCGACAGTCGTACATTGCCCGAGGACGGTTGTGCTCCATCGACGCTCACGTCCACCATTGGTGTTACGTAGCGGGTTTAGGAATGCTCGACTGCTCCTTGGCGCTCTCGATGCTGAGGCGAATAGCGTTCCACCGTTGCGCCCCAGCCCACTTTTTCTAAGGTGGCAGACTGTTCATCAGCGTGGATCGTCTTAGGACGTCGCCATTCTTCCAGTTCTGACATTTGTGCATTACCCGATAAGCGAACAAAACGGCGCTCGCGCAGCTCTCGGCGAGCACCGATGATCCGAGGGAATTCGTTGGCGGCCACGCAGTAGCGGGCTCCATCGCGGTCTTCCCAATAGGTTACTCGGTAAGTATGATTCATGAAGGGGTTCCTTGTCTCGCTATCGCGTCCCCTTACCAGGGTGCGCGTAGGTCGTTTCAATTGCCCGCTTTCCTTGCATCAATGCCGCTCCGCATGGCGGAGGGCGCATGGGCGCGTTTCATTGTGGTGCCTTGCCCCGAGAGGCAAGGACGGCTCGACAAACCCTTGTTCCGCTATTTGGGATATTTAGCTCGCAGCCACCGCAATGCGCTGGCTTCTCCATGGATCTTCGCGCGGTCGAAGTAGGACATTAGCTCGCGCGGAGGCAGGCTTTGCAGGATATTGATATTGGTCGAAGAGAGTTCCTTCATCTCAGCGCGGCGCTGGTTGAGCTGCTCGATGCGCTGTCGGGCGGTGATGCCGGAATCATCGATGACGGAGGAAGGATCGATACCGGCGAGCACCCTTGACTCCATGGCAATGCCCACCATGTCATTGAGGATGAAACGGCTGCCTAGCTGGTTCTGCATCTGCTGGGCCACGGCGAGTCCGGAACGGCTGACGGTTTCGGCATTCGCCGCATCGTTGGCCTTGAGGTAACTTTGCTGAAGATTGCTCAGTTGGGTGGAAAGGTCGTTCATTTGCTGGATCTGCGGCAGTTGCATGCCCATCATCGAGGCTGTTTTTGCATCGGTCGCCGAATACCCGGCGGCCAGATAGGCCTCCTCCGCGCCTTGCAGGTTGTCACTGGCGTAGTCCTCCAGCCGTGCCTTGCCCATGGCCGCTTTGATATCCTCCATCGCTGCCGCCGGGTCCTTGCTTTTGAAGTGCTCCATGGCCGAAAGGTAATCGCCCATGGCATTGTCCGGCGCTGCCTGCTTTAATGCCTGGATGCCGGCCCTGCGCTCTCCATCGGTCGCCCCACGGGTGGCGAGCTCGAATTGCACACGAGGATCGCCGGGGGCCAGTTTCGCCGCCTCACGCAGAAGATTGGGATCGTCGGAAACGCGGGAGGCGATGAGCAGGCTCTCGGCGTTGCGCTTGTTTTCCATCAGGTAGGTCTGCAACTGCTCTGGCGTCAGCTTTACGTTCTTGCCGTTCTTGCTCAGCTTCGAGAGCAAGGCATTCGCACCGGCGTTGTCGGGCGGCGGCTCTTCGGCGAGGTGAGGAGCCTGGATCGCAGGCTTCAGTACTGGCTTGGCAGGCACGGGTGCCTTGGCAGCAACTTTAACCGGCGGGGTGGCGACACTTGGTGAAGGGGTGCCACCCAGGTAAAACCACGACAAGGCTGCGGCACCCACGGCAAGGACGACCACTCCGGCAACGACCAGAGCGAAAGGGGAGCGGGACTGAGTGGTCATGATAGAGAGTATGACAACGAGGGCGGGAAACGGTTCGTTTGTGCCAAGAAGCACCGTCCTTGTCCAGAATGATCACTGGCGCGGCGTGAACCCTGTGCTATCCCAATCAGCTTATGACCCTCACCACCATCCTTCGCCACACCGCGATTCTAGGCACCGTGGCATTCGCCTCCTGCCTCACCAGTTGTAACACCATGACCACCGGGGGAGCGAAGTTCTCCACCACCTTCGATCCGCCTGCGCACCGGCCGCACAATCCCGCCGCTGTGACGGTGAACATCAGCACCGTCGCCCAGCGCCTGTACGTCATGGAAGGCAACCGCGTGCTGCTCGCCACCCCGTGCAGTGTGGGCAAGGCAGGCGCGCCAACCCCTCCTGGCACCCATCGCATCTATTCAAAGGAGCCCAAGCGCCGCAGCCACAGCTATGGCGAGTACCCGATGCCTTACTGGTGCGAATTTGCCCCGGCTTACGGCATGCACTGGGGTTTTGTGAAGCCCTACCCTTGCACCCACGGCTGCGTGCGTCTGCCCAAGATGGCCGCCGCCAAGGTCTTCGCGATGGTCAGCAACGGCACCAAGGTGCATGTGGCCGCCTCCCATCCTGAAGACGCTACCATCGGCAGGACCCTGCCTGTGCTGGACGACAGCACCATGGCTGACCCGCCGAACAGCTACATGATGAGCGACAAGGTCTTCCAGGATGCCCAGTACAAGGGCAACATGTTCATCGATTAATCCCTCAGTTTCTGGTGCGGAGCGTACTCATTGGAAACGCCAATGATGCCCTCCGCACCTTTTGTTTCCCCTCATTTCCCGTCCGTAAAAATGCGCCAAAACGCCACCGAACGCAGTCGCCGTGTCAATGTCCGTACCCCGGAGGTCATGGAGCGAGTGCAAGCCGAGGTGGAAGATCATTATCGCAGCCCCATCGTGGAGAAAATCCGCGCCAAGGGCGGCACGATCACGCTGGGCAATACGACCATCCGGCTGGCGAAGGACTTCGGCTTTTGCTACGGCGTCGAGCGTGCCATCGACCTCGCCTACGCGGCGCGCAAGGTTTTCAACGACCGCAAGGTGTACCTGTTGGGCGAGATCATTCACAACCCAGAGGTGAACCGCCAGCTCACCGAGATGGGCGTCATCAGCATCCCTCTCGGTCGCCAAGAAGAAGACATCGCCAAGCTCTCGCGTGATGACGTCGTTATTGTCCCTGCCTTCGGTGCCGAGACCTCTCTCATGAACGTCATTGCCGAACGCGGCTGCATGGTGGTGGATACCACCTGTGGCGACGTGATGAGCGTGTGGAAGCGTGTTCGCGGCTATGCCACCCAGGGCATCACCAGCATCATTCATGGCAAGGCCGTGCATGAAGAAACTCGCGCCACTGCCTCACGCGCTCTCGGCGACAAAGGCAACGGCCATTATCTTATCGTACTCACCCTCGCTGACGTCGATTTCGTCTGCGATTACATCCGCCACGGTGGTGATCGCGCGGCCTTCCTGGAGCGCTTCAAAGGCGCCTATTCGGAAGGCTTCGATCCCGATCTGCATCTGAAGCGCGTAGGTGTGGCCAACCAGACCACCATGCTCAAGAGCGAGACCGAAGAAGTCCAGCGCCGCGTGCAAGTCGCCGTGCAGGACCGCGACGGTGCCGAACTCGCCAAGCAGAACTACCAGGTCTTCGACACCATCTGCGGTGCCACCCAGGAGCGCCAGGACGCCTTGTTTGAGATGCTCAAGCGTCCCATGGACATCCTGCTGGTGGTCGGCGGCTACAACAGCTCCAACACCACCCACCTTGTCGAGATCGGCGAGCAACAGCTCCCCACCTTCTTCATCCGCAACGCCGAGTGCCTGCGCAGCCTGGAGCAGATCGTCCACTTCGACCTGCATGCCAAAGGTGAGAAGGAGAGCTACTCCACCCAGCTCGCTGGCGATGGCGACATCGTCGTCGGCATCACCGCCGGCGCCTCCTGCCCCAACAACCTGATCGAAGACACCATCACCCGCGTCTTCGCCCTCCGCGGCATCGGCACGGAGGCCCTCGAAGCCGCTCTCGCTTCTTCATAAAACCATTTGCAGCCTCGCCGCTGCCGATGTACACATCGACCCGTTTTTAACGGAACGCGCGGTTAGCTCAGTGGTAGAGCATTACCTTGACATGGTAGGGGCCACAGGTTCGAACCCTGTACCGCGTACCAGCTTTTACGGGGCTGGATGGAATGTGTGGCGCTTTTTGAAACCGTTTAATGGGTTTCAGGGGATCGAAGGGGGCGGGGCCATAGGTGAGGAGCGTGATGGCGAGGGCTAGGAGGGCGGCATCCATGGCGGGGAGGGGATCAGGAGAGCCGTGGCAAGATCAGTGGCGATGATGGGGAAGGGCTGACGCTGATTTCTTCCGTTAGCATCGCACGGGGGCGGGTGTCAAAGGAGGACGCAAATCGCAAAGTGCAGGGAGCGAGAGAGGTGCCAGCTCGGAGCATTAGGAAGGCTTGCTCCTAAAAGGTCTATCGGGTACATGCGGCGATGGCTCACCATTTTTTCGCCGCTCACCTCAGCAAAGAAGCCCTTGATTTAATGCGTTCTCTAAAGCCGGAGAATCCCGCATTAGGCGGTCTTGCAGAAGCATTTACTGACAACACTCTGCGGGTTCAAACCATGTCGTCGATGGTACAGGAACTTTGCAAGCAAACTCTCAGCACGTCTATGAGTTTCATCCATATTATTGGAATGGCTGGATCTCCAGAAAAGATGATGGAGATTTTCGCCATGCCCGGAAAAGCTAAGGAATTCGCGGAAAAACTTGTGGAGATATCCGGTCAACTTCCAGCGGAGAGCATAACTGCAATGACCGAAATGGCCTTCGCGCTGGCACCTTCGATTCGGTATGGAGTTAACGGGGTGTTAGATTCGATGGTTGTGAGTGCCTGGACGGCGTTCGAAGTCATGGCGGGTGACCTATGGGAAACCGCACTGAATGACCATCCCAAGTATTTAGCATCTCTCTCCAGCGATGGGTTAAAGGAGCTTAAACTGTCCTATCTGGAGCGAAATGATTATGATTTACGGAAGAAGATGGGAAGCATCCACAGGGATGTTGGCACGTACAAATTTCAAATTCTCACGGGCGAGAAGGGCATTCAGCGAGCTTACAAGGATGCGTTTCATAAAGACGGGGACAGGGTAAGAGCAGCAATTTCGAACAAAGCCTTTGAAGCATTGGCAGTTATTCGAAACATTTTAGTGCATAAGCAAGGGAAGGCGGACCGTAAATTCCTCAAGGAATGCAAAGGCCTTCCCGGAATGGAAAAATGGGCGGCCCTGAATGAGGGCGATAAAATCCAGTTGCAAGGGGAGGACGTAGGATCACTCGTTAGCGCGAGTTTTATTGGGGGTTGTGCGCTAATCAGTGCTGTGGATGAGTGGCTCACCGCTCATCCAAGTTCCTAAACTTAGTAAGTGCGATTGGCTGATCCCTCGCGATGACTCCGACGAAAAACGGGTCTTGCAAGGATATTATCAGACTGGGCCTTTCTCCGTGGGAGGTGAAGCAGAGAAAAGACGCTTTTCAATCTCCTTGCTATCAGGCATCGCACCAGTCTCAAAGATTCTATGCACAACCCTGTTGAGTAGTACGACTGAGGATAAAAGGGAATCCGGATGTGTTTCACTCCCTCGATGCGCAGCAGCACACCTCAGTTTATATAAGTTCTGGCATTTTTGATACAATTCCAACCGCCTTTCGCCAGCATCTTCGAGATAAGATGCAACATAAGCGGAAACCTTATACTTAACCTCCGAATCAATGCCGAAAATGGATTCTAGTGCGGCCCAGACCGAGATATTCGCCAAGCCACGGTGCTTGATATACTGAATCCCTGAAATGACTTCTACGGCTCCCCTTAACAACGCGTTGGAACCTGCCATTTTTAACGCGGCTTTGGGTAGTGGTACAGTTTGAAAACTAGCACTGGAACGCCTCGGCTGACTAAAATACCGGGCCTTATTAGTGATCGTAAAGGGTAAATGCGCGATCAAGCCACACTACGCGGAATAAA
>JAQGPI010000032.1 GCA_028293175.1 Verrucomicrobiaceae bacterium
CGGTAATGGTTTGAACTGATCTACCGTTGACGCCAGTCGTGCCAACAAACGCCAGCCTTCACGCTGCAATTCGCGCGCCGCCACCAATGCATCACCTGCATTGTTGCCCTTGCCCAGGTACAGCACCAGGAAGCCCGGCTTTGGTTGCATTTGCCGCACCGCGCTTGCAATCCCCTGTCCAGCCTGCTCCATCAGGTCATTCGCCCTCAGGCCCCTAGCAAAGGCTTCGACTTCCATCTGCTGCATCTGAGAACATGTGACAATCATCCGGGTGTATCATTCTCCGGGCTGCAAAGCCACGCGAGCGCCTTTTTGAAGACTTGCCGCTAGAAAGTTAAAGAAAGTCAAAAGTAGGTCTTCACCCCATTGAGGGAAAGTGCCGGTTCTGGAGAATAAGGGCAGCCATGAACTCACACCTGATCCCGCCTACGAAAGCCGAAGCATCTGAAGTATCCGAAGCCCCCGACTCCGTAACAGACGAGGCCTTAATGGCTGAAATCGCCACCCAGCATTCTTCCCAAGCTCTGGAACAGCTTTATCGCCGCCACCGCAGCATGCTTCGCGGTGTAGTCCTGCGCATCCTGCGTGATGAAGCTGAGATGGAAGATGTGCTTCAGGATGTGTTCATCCAGGTGTGGAACCAGAGCTCGAACTACTCCGTGGATAAAGGCTTGGTACTTGGCTGGCTGATCGTTCTGGCTCGCCGCCGTGCCCTGGACCGCCTTCGCCAGCGCTCCGCTTATCAGCGCGCGACGGACCGGTTTGAAGCCGAGCATGAACGCCATGTGGACGAAGGTGCCGAGCATTGCCATGTGGAAGAAGACGTCTGTAGCAATGACCTGCGCGGTCTGATGTTCTCACTTATCAGCCATCTGCCACCGCCACAGCAGCAGGTGGTGCTGCTCACCTACTTCGAAGACATGAGCCAGCGGGAAATCGCTGCTCATTTGAAGCTTCCTCTTGGCACCGTGAAGACCCGCATTGAACTGGGCGTGCGCAAACTTGGCTGCGCTCTTGCTCCGATGCGCTCCAAGGTTGCCTAAGGCTCATTCTCGTTCCACGGCTCGCACCGACGTTTAAGATACGTCGGTCGAGCCGGGAAAGGTAAGCGAAATCTGCCAGACGCCTGAAACATCATCGTGAGAGCGTTCCATCTTTCCGCCGCTTGCTTCTACCAATCTGCGATGCTCATCGAGATCGCTAATAGCCCCTGGCGGGCTGGGCCACACTAGCTCAGCAATGACTTCGTTGGCTGTGGTACGCACGGCGGCCTTTACAGCACGATTTCTGGCCCAGGCCTCCATGACTTGTTCTCGAAGGACAAGCACAATGGCAGCGGAATCAATCGTTAACGTCACCGCATGTGCAGGTGCCGACCACTCGATGATCCCCTTGTCGTCCAGCGCCTCGACTTGATGCTTCCATAGTTGAAGGAGATCGGATGCGGTCACTGCCAGCGGCCGTGGTTCCGCAAACTTGACCGAAAGCGACTTCACCACCAGCTCAAGCTGGCGCAATTGCACGCGCATCCGCCGTGCCGTATCCACCGCATCTGGATCGGTGAGCAATTCCTCAAGAAACGAGCATTCAAGATCCAGGCTGTTGATGTAGTTTCGAACATCATGTGCATGCTTGCGCACGATGGTTGTCACGCGAGGATCGAGGGAAGACGGTGGTTGCATCGGAAAAGGACGGTATACCGCCTATGCTACTTGGTGCCGGTGATCCAGAAAAGCAACAATATCCCGCATTGGACCTGAATGATGAGCTTCCACCCAGCAAGGCTCCAAGCGTAGAAAGCTGGCGATCTTCCCTTTGCTCCTGCTTGAATGACGGCATCAGACCCATCTTATTCAAGTGGTTATGCACCTTTTGCGTGCTGCCTCCCTTGATGCTGAATGGTTGGCTGCGGACGGCCTTGGAGGATTTGCTAGCGGCACAGTCTCAGGTATCGCACACGCCGCTATCATGCCATGCTCTTGCCCGCCACCCAGCAACGTTAATCTCCTTCCATGCACCCTTCATCCATGTCCTCCAGGCGAGACTTCCTCAGCACCACTGGCCTTGCTATAGGGGGAGTGGTGGGTGCACCTCATGTGTTCAGCAAAACCAAAACCGCGCCGCCTTTGCACAATACCGTGATCGGCCATGGTGAGTTCCGCTACCGCGCGGACATGCTTTGGAGTCAGGCTGATCCGGCCACACATCCCGTAAACGATTGCCATGAAATGGTGCAGGCAGGTGACGGACGGCTGTTCTTGCTCACCAATCACAAACAGAATAACATCCTCATTTACGACAAGAAAGGGGCGTTGCTCGGCTCGTGGACGCTCAATTTCAGTGGAGCCCATGGTTGCACCTTAAACCAGGAGGCCGATGGCAAGGAGTTCCTTTATATCACAGATACCCAAGGGCGAGTAGTAAAGACAACTCTGGAAGGCGAGATCGTCTTGGAGCTGCCCCATCCGGCCAAGGTGGGAGCCTACACTGAACGCGACACCTACAATCCCACCGAAACCGCTATCGCTCCCAATGGCGACATCTATGTGGCGGATGGCTATGGCTCGCAGTGGATCCTGCGTTTTGACAAGACAGGCAAGTATCTGGACAAATTTGGCGGTCGTAGCACCCAGCCGGTGAATCCCGGCAAATTCATGCAGGCGCACGGTATCGCTCTCGACACGCGCGGGCCGGAGCCCTTGTTGCTATGCACGGAGCGCATCCGTAATGAGTTCAATTGGTTCACCCTGGATGGCAAGCACGTTCGCGGCATCTACCTGCCCGGCGCGTACATCAGCCGACCGGTGATCGCCGGGCGGCATCTGTATTCCGGTGTGTGCTTTGGGGCCATGCCCGATGACTACCGCATGTGGCAGAACCGCGGCTTTGTCACCATCATTAATGACAAGGGCGAGGTGGTTTCCAATCCCGGCGGCCATCCACCTGATTATACCGGCGGCCATCTCCATCTCATGCTGCAGGAGCAGCCAGTGTTTAACAACTGCCACGATGTATGTGTGGATGACCAGAGCGATCTCTATGTTTGTCAGTGGAACAGCGGCAAAGTGTACCCGTACAAACTGCACCGCGAGGGGTAAGGCCCTCTACTTCGCTTTCTTGTAAGCCACGATTCCCTGGGCGATGCCTTCCGCGATGCGGGCGCGGAATTCTCCCGTCATCATGCGCGAACGCTCGGTGGAATTACTCACAAAGCCGCACTCGATCAGCACTGCGGGGTTGCGCGTTGTATTGCGAATGACGTGGAAATTAGCGTGCTTGACGCCGCGGTTCGGCAGCTTGGTGCGCTTCACCAGATAGGCCTGAATGTATGCTGCCAGCGAGTAGCTGGCACTGAAGTGGTAGTAGGACTCCACGCCTGAGCCGCCGCTCTTGCTGTCATTATAATGAATGGCCACGAAAAGCGCATTCGAGTAGCGGTTGCCTATGGCCGCACGCCCTGGCAGGGGCACAAAGGTGTCGTTGCTGCGCGTCATCACCACGCGGATGCCTTCCTTTTTAAGCAATTCCTCCACCCGCCGCGCAGTATCGAGGGCTAGATGCTTCTCGAACACGTAGCCGATGGTGGCACCGCGATCATGGCCACCGTGGCCAGCATCGAGCACCACGGTGTCAAACGCACGGGCGACGCCAGGGAGGCAGGAGACGGCCACGAGGATGAGCAGCACGAATCGCAGCGAGTGCAGGGCGCCGGAAGAGGATTTGTGCGATGCCATAGGGTTAAAACGATGCTGCTTAGAGGGATAACGGCGTCGGATAGATAGCCCTTACGGGCTTGGCGGGTCAAGTGTTTTGGCCACCCCAATGAAATACGCGGCGAGCGTTTGCGCAGGCCGTGCCCCGCACTACTCTCAGCCTCTTTTTTTAATGAGCGACTTGCTTGCCAGACTGGAGACGTTTCCTCCGGCGTCCCTCTGGACGCTGGCCCCCAAACCCTTGATTATGCAAGGGTCGGGACTGATGGCGGTGGGCGATATTTCCAGCGTTTCTTGGACGGGTGACGACCAGCTTGAGGTGGAGTTTCCCCAGCGCCTCGCCACTGTGGTGCATCGACTGCGGTTGAATGGCGAAAGGATCGAGGGAAAATGCGACTGCCCGGCGCCCCAGCCCTGCCAGCACTATCTCGCCAGCTTGATGCTGTGTGCGCATTTATTGAAGGACTTCGGTGCCTTCGGGCGGTTCCCCAACCGAGTGCTGGCGGAACGCCTCAAGGCTCGGCTCTTGAAGAAAGATGAGCGTGCGGTGATTACTCAGCGTCCGCAGCAACGAACTGAGCGGCACGTGCTTATCCGACCGACCGAGGGCAATCTGTTTGCCTATCGCGATTCGTTTTCGGGTCGTGTGGGGGATGCCTTCGCTACGGTACCTGGGGAAGTGCGCGCGTTTTGTGCAGGGTGGAACTCTGCTTCGGCCCAAGAAGAAGCGTTCTGGACGTGGTTCAACTCCCCTGCCCCTGTGCGAACACTGCCTGTCTTCATCGAGACTGAAGGGAAGGTGCTGACGGTTGAGCCCACCACAATTGAGGGCTGGCGAGGATCGGCCGTGCTAGATCTGACTCGAGATGGCTTGACGCTGAAGCGCAAACTCACCCGCAACGATGAGCCTGTTACCGAGGCCTTCCTTCCTCTGGGCGATGGCTTGATTTATTTTCTCGTTACGAAGTGGCTGATCCGTCTGCCTGCGTCGCAGAACTGGCAGCAATGGAACACCGTACAGGCAGCGTTGGGCAGCCACCGGGTTTTTAAATTTGTCCGGCAGCCTTCGGAAGCATCGGCACGCAAGTCAGAAATGCCCATCGAACTGGAGGATTGGAACGGTGCCTCCTTCAAATGGTGGGGCACCGGAAGTGAAGCGGCCTCGTACCCAAAGATTCAGTGGCAGGGTAAAGTTGTGACCGAGCCCTCCGATCAATCTGTGCAGGCCAGCATCGAGATTACGCCCGCTGACGATTCTCGCCTGCTGCAGGTGCGAGTCAATGTTTCCAGCCATGACACTGACCTCTCTTGCGACGACGCCCTGCACCTTGAGGATGCATTGCAGATGCTTGGCAAAGATGGCTCTTTGTTGAGCTCCAAAGTTCGCCGGCAGGCCATACTGGGCACTCTTTACGAGTGCTGGCTGGAAGAGGACATTATGCAGCGCCGTGCTCTGTTGCGGACACTGGAGGGAGCGCCTTGCTTCAAGGTCAAAGCCCAGGCCAAGGCGGCGGTGAAGATGGTGAAGGACGTGCTCAAGGAAGGCAATGCAGCCGCCGAGCAAATTCTGTGTGCTTCCACTGAGACCGGTTGGTTCACTATATCAAACGGGGTCAGAGCCGCGCAGAAAGCCACTGCCCTGGTCAGAACCGTTCTAGGCGGTGTATGGCCGGATGAAGTGCCCGACTTCTACGAGGATGCATCGGATTGTCAGCTCCTGGCTTTCAAGGACAAGGCGCTGCCGCGACTGGCAGAGTTGCTTGGCCTTTGTCAAAAGCATGGAGTAAGCCTCACCTACTCAGATCAGGCAATCGAGGTGATGCCGCTCGAATGCCGCGTGACGGTGGAGCAAAGCAAGGCCTTGGACTGGTTTGAGATGAAGCCCGAAGTGAAGGGAGCAGGCCGTCTCATTCCGCAGGAAGACTGGGAGCGTATGCTATCCCACGGCCATGTCATTGATCGTAACTCCGGTGCCTTGAGGGTGATCGATGTAAAGTCGATGGATGGCCTCAATCGCCTCCAACATCTGTTGGGATCGCAGCGGGGCGAGCAGGGCAAAAGCGGCAAAGGGAAGCTCGAAGACCTCGTTAAGATTCCGCGCATGCGAGTGCTTGATTGGTTGCTGCTAAGCAAGCATGGCATCGAATGCGAGCTCCCACAATCCGAGCGCCAGGTGCTGGAGTCGCTGCTCAGCTTTGAATCGCTACAACGCGAAGCGGTTCCCAAAAGCATCCTCGCCAACCTGCGCGACTACCAGATCGCGGGGTACTCATGGATGGCCTTCCTTTACCGCCACGGCTTCGGAGCCTGCCTCGCCGATGATATGGGCCTGGGCAAGACTTTGCAGACCATCACGCTGTTGGCCGCCATTCATGAAGGCAGCATTAAGCCCCTCGTGGACGGCAGCGAAAAGCGTCCGCACCTCCTCGTGGTGCCCCCCACCCTTTTGTTCAACTGGGAGAACGAGGTGAAGGTCTTCTGTCCCGGCTTGCCCGTGTACGAATACACCGGCAAGGGCCGCAGCCTCATCGGCATCAGGCAGGGCATCGTTATCACAACGTACGACATTGCACGACGGGATATTGATACTCTGCGCAATGCCGAGTTCGACTGCGTTATTTTCGATGAAGCACAGAACGTGAAGAACATGGGCGGCGAGCGCAGCAAGGCCATGCGCCAGCTCCAGGGCCGCTTCAAGCTCGTGCTCACCGGCACGCCCATGGAGAATCATGTGGGCGAGTACTACAGCATCATTGATCTGGCGGTACCCGGCCTGTTTGGCGATTACAAGGTGTTCATGGATGCGATGAAGCAGCCCAACGGCATCTTCAATCCACTCGACCGTGCCCGGCCTTTCGTACTGCGGCGCACCAAGGACAAGATCCTCAAGGAACTGCCGCCCAAGGTTGTAAGCGACATGCACCTGGAATTGAGCGAAGAGCAAAAGCGCTTCTACACCCGCGCGGTCGGCGAAGTGCGCCAGGAGGTGCTAGCTGCCTTCCAGGACAAGACCGCGCAGCAGGCAGGTATCGTTGCTCTCGCGGCACTCACACGCCTGCGACAGATTTGTGTCTCCCCCGCCCTCATTGATCCCGATCACGAGGAGATCTCACCGAAGCTCCAGCACCTGCTAGACAAGGTGGAGGAACTCCGCGATGAAGGCCATAGCGCCCTGGTCTTCAGCCAGTTCACCAAGGCCCTGGACCAGCTTCAAAAACATCTCACCGCCGCCGGTATTCCCTTCCTGCGACTGGATGGCAGCACTCCGCAGCAGAAGCGCAAAGAGCTGGTCGAAACCTTCCAATCAGGCAAAGGCCCAGCCCTCTTCCTTATCAGCCTCAAGGCCGGTGGCGCAGGGCTAAATCTCACGCGCGCCAGCTACGTGTTCCATCTCGATCCCTGGTGGAATCCCGCAGTGGAAAATCAAGCCAGCGACCGCGCCCATCGGATGGGCCAGAAGAGCACTGTGTTCATTCAGCGCCTGCTCATGCTCCACACCGTGGAAGAAAAAATCATGCAGCTCAAGGCTCGCAAAAGCGAACTCTTCGACCGCGTGCTTTCAGGGGCTGAAGGCGACCGGGCCACCGGCGCGGTGATCACCAAAGAAGACTTCAAATTCCTACTGGAGTAACGGCAGCCGGCTATTCAGCCCGGCTGGACAGAAGCGAGCTTGTTAGCTCTCGAAGTAAGTGTACCCGCGCAACCCTTCTTCATACGCGGCCATGATTTCCTTGCGTTCGGCAGGGGTGATTCGCTTCGCCACCACGGCGCTTTCAGCGAGGTGACGGAACTGCGTAACCAGCACCTTGGGATCGTACTCCACATACGTGAGAACTTCGGAAACGCTGTCGCCTTCCATCTCGCGGCGGTATTTGATCTGGCCCTTCGCATCGAGGCTAATGCTAACCACATTGGTATCCCCCAGCAGGTTGTGCAAATCTCCCAGTGTCTCCTGATAGGCGCCCACTAGGAACACGCCAAGCTGGTAGTCTTCACCACCTTCGATGTTCACATCATGCAGCGGCAGGCTATGGTGCAATTCGCAGCCATGGGCGAAGTGCGCGATCTTGCCGTCGCTGTCGCAGGTGATGTCAGAAAGCACCACCTTGCGGGTCGGCTTCTCCTTCAAGCGGTGGATCGGCATGATCGGGAAGATCTGGTCGATGGCCCACAAGTCTGGCAGGCTCTGGAACACGCTGAAATTGGCGTAATAGAAATCAGTGAGGACGTGCTCCAGGCGGTTCATCTGGCCGATGTCGCCGCCCACGCTGTCAATCTGCCGGCTGATCCAGCTCAGGATGTCCCAGTACAGCTCCTCGCCCTGGGCCCGTTCGCGCAGCGCCACCTGTCCGTAGCTGAACTCGCTGCGCAGCTTGTCCCGATAATACACCGTATCATTGTACACTTCCTGCAGGCGTTCGCGCGTGAGCTTCTTCACACCATGGTGAATCTCGTCGCGCAGATCGCCCAGGTTGCGCAGCAGTTGCGGCGCTCCGTCCTTCACCACCACGTGAGTGTTGGCCTCGAAGCGGTTGATATCCAGAATATTGATCACCAGCACGGAGTAGTAGGCCACGATGGCGCGGCCAGATTCCGTGATCAGATCCGGGTGCGGCACCTGTGCCTCATCCGTAACTTCGGCGATGGCTTCAATAACGTCCGCACAGTATTCCTTCGTGCCGTAATCGGAACTGCCTTCGCTGCTGCCCTTGAGGCCGTCATAGCTCACAGCCAGGCCGCCGCCCATATCCAGAATGCCCATGCGGGCACCTTCCTGAACGAGTCCAACGTAAACACGTGCTGCTTCAGTGGCCGCACCACGAATCGCGCGGATGCTTGGGATTTGCGAACCCTGATGGTAATGCAGCATGCGCAGGCAATCGAGCATGCCCTCTTCGCGCAGATGATCCACCACACGCATCACCTGGCTAATATTTAGGCCGAACATGCTAGAGTCGCCGCCGCTGCCGGCCCAGTGACCCGCGCTTTCAGCGGACAAGCGGAAGCGAACGCCTAGCGTGGGCCGCACGCCCATCTTCTTGCAACGCTCGAGGATGAGCTTTAGCTCTGTGGGCATCTCTAGCACCATGATGACTTGCAGACCCATCTTCTGCGCAAACAGGGCCAGATCGATGAACTCTTCATCCTTGTAGCCATTGCAGACAATGTAGGCCTCCGGATCGTGCATGTAACCCAGCGCCGCGATCAGCTCTGGCTTGCTGCCAGCTTCCAGTCCGTAGTGATACTTGCGGCCATAGCGGGTGATCTCCTCGATCACTTCCTGCTGCTGGTTCACCTTGATCGGGTACACGCCGCGATATACGCCCTGATACTTCGCCTCGCGGATTGCCGAGGCAAAGCCATCGTTCAGTTCATCAATACGCCAGCGCAGCAGATCGCCGAACCGAATTAGCACCGGCAATTGCGTGCCGCGATCCCGCAGGCCGCGCACGATCTGCGCCAGGCTCACAGGCTTGGTCTTCTTGCCATCCTTCAGGTTTACCACCACCTCGCCCTTGGCCGAGATGTCAAAGTACCCATGCCCCCATTCTTTGATGCCATAAAGGCTGGCGCTGTCTTCGAGACTCCAGGCGGGTGCTTTGGCGGCGGCGGTGCGTTTCTCCATTTCGATGATGCGGGCGGGATAAAGGGTTGAGCGCGCGATTATGCGGGACTTTACAGGAAAGAAAAGCGACGATTACGCTCTGCCCCGGGTTTAAGAAACGCGCGACTTCCCTGCTTCCCGGCTGCATGGACCACAGCAGCGCTGAAAAACACTTGCCCCCCTGCGCAAGCCATGGCACTTGAGCCCTCTTGCCGCACAGGCATTACGCACCCGTAGTTAAACGGATATAACGGTGGTCTCCGAAGCCGCAGGTTCAGGTTCGATTCCTGACGGGTGCACTTTTCCTCTTCAGGCACCCCGATGCTTGGCCCCTCCCGTTGAGTCGAGGACAAAAGTATTCGGTTTAAAGTTGATATTTAATGATTTTAAGCTAAAAACGTGTATTCACGACCAGCGCCTTTTTGGGCGGCGCTTCACGTCCTTTTAGAAAAGGGACAGCCCATTGCTTCAACCCCCACG